>NZ_JAOECR010000005.1:0-132106 GCF_029836955.1 Stenotrophomonas sp. GD04054
GCTCGATCACGTCCAGGTGCGGCTGGCGATCCTGGTCGCAGGCTTCGGCCAGCCGCAGCCAGCAATGCGGATGCGGCCACTTCGTGGTTTCCTGCTGCAGGAAGCGGTGCAGCGCCAGCGGTGCATGGTCCTGCGGCTGGGCGACGGTGAACAGCAGGCCCGGCAGGGTGCCCTCCTCCTCGTCCGGATCGGTCACGGTGTAGTCCGGGCGGCTGTGCGACCACACCTGCCAGCCCTGCGCCTCGGCCGCTGCGACAAAGGCATTCCACGCGTCTTCGCCCGGGTGCGCGCCGTCGATCAGCCAGCTGCGGGCGAAGCCGCCGCGCTCCAGCACATGCACCTGCGCATAGGTCGGGATGAAATGCTCGCGCGCTTCCTCCTCCTCCGGCGCCGGGTGCACCAGCGCAGCATCGAACACCACCCAGTCGCCCACCTGCTGGGCACGGTTGGCCGGTGCGTTCTCGACGATACGTGCGGTGACCGGGCCACTGCGGCGCGCGTAGTACTCCATCGGCTCGCCGTTCTCTTCGCTGCGGATGATCACCCAGCCCCACGGCTCCTCGACCACGCCGTCCTGGCTGGACAGCTCCATGCCGATCGCCGCCGCCGAGCGGCGCACCGCATCCCAGTCGCGTGCCGCGCTGGCCGCGCTCATGTGGTCCCAGTGTGCGGCGTTGGGTTCTTCCAGCAGCTCCACCAGCTGCGCATAGCAGGCCTGCGCCTCGCTGAAGCGACCGGTTTCCATGTACATCCGCGCCAGCGTACCGCGTGCGCCATGCGAGCCCGGCGAGGCCGCCAGCAGCGCCTGCGCAGCCTGCTCCAGTGCCGGCCAGTCGGACACGCGACGGGCGCGCTGCACCTCGCACCAGTGCGCGAACACCGGCACGCTGCCGCGATAGGCATCAGCCAGCTGGCGCAGGCCTTCGTCGTCGCCCTGCTCGGTCAGCCAGCGCATCAGCGTGTAGGCGGCCGGGCCATCATCCTGCGTGTGTGCGCGCACGAAGCGCCACAGCAATGCGCGCGCTTCCGTCTGCGCCCCACAGGCGCTCAGCGCGGAGGCAGCCATCTCGGCCAGCGCCTCGTCATCTGGCAGCTGCGCCTGTGCCTGCAGCAGCCACTGCGCCTCACGTTCGGGATCGCGCGACTGATTCTGCTCTCCCTGCTCGTTCAGCCAAACCAGTAGTTCAGCGGCTGGCACCGGCAGCGGCGCCACATCCGGCAATGCATCGATGCGTGCCGCCAGGCCGGCCACCAGCGCAGCCGCACCCCGGTCCTGGCGCAGCTGTGCCAGATGGGTACGCGCCAGTTCCAGCTGGCGCAGCGCCACCCAGCGTGCGCCACGCTGCAGGGCCAGCTCCAGGCTCAGCGCAGCGACTTCGATCAGCAGGCGGTGCGAGCCAACCCCGGCAAAGTGTTCGATGATGGTGTTGAAGCGCGTACCCAGGTCCCAGGTATTGCGTGCGGGATCACGCCGGCACAGCGCTGCGGCGGTGTTCGCCCACAGCCGCCAGTAGGTAGGCGTCAGCTCGCTCCACGGCACCAGCTGCTGCAGGGCCTCTTCGTCGCGGTCCAGCTGCGCCAGCGCCCACGCCTTGGACAGGCGGCGCGGCACCGTGCAGTTGGCCGGCTCGTACTCGCCGGACGCCGCCACTTCGGCCTCGCGCTTCTCGATCAGCAGCAGCGCTTCTTCGGCGCGGCCCATGCCCAGCAGGATCTTGATCTGCATCTCCGGGAAGCTGTCGAACACTTCCTTGCCGCAGGCCTCGATCGCGTCGGACTGCACCTGCAAGTAATCCAGTGCCTCCTGGCCGCGGCCATCATCAAGCAGTGCATCGGCCTTCTCGCAGCTCAGGCACTGGAAGCAGGCCCAGCTCGGGTCGATGCGGCCCAGTGTTTCATCGCACACCTCGATGCGCTCCGGCACCCAGCCGGGGCCATCGATGTTGCCGTAGCAGGCGGCAAGATCCTGGGTCACGCAGATCGACTGCGGGCATTCCAGGGTGTCCTCGCGATGCGCACGCTCGAACAGCGCCACGGCTTCGCCCAGCGCGCTCTCGCCTTCGACGCGGTTGCCGACGCGGTTGCGCAGCGCCCAGTGGCCGACGTAGACGTCGACCCACGGGTTGTCCAGCGCCTTGCCCAGCGCACGCGCTTCGGGCAGCAGCGCGTCGACGCGGTCGACACGCAGTTCGCTCACCTCGTCGGCGAGGCGATTCAGCAGGTGCGCATTCTGCGCCTGGCCGGCCTGGCGCAGGTCACCCTGCAGTTTTTCGACCCAGTTCCAGATGTCCATGGGGTAAGTACTCCTGTCTAGCGAAGGCTGGATGAGAGGATGCGGTGCTCAGCGCAGCATCTGCTGCAGGGCACCGGCGATATCGGTGAAGGCGCCGTTGAGATCCGGGCCGGGCGTGGCGGTCGCGCGGGCCAGTGGACGGCCCTGCGCGGCGACGATGATCTTCAGTGAGCGCAGCAGGCGCGCTGCGGCTTCGGCCTGCGGGTGGCCCTCGCGCTGGGCGCGCAGCAGCGCCTGCACCGCGGGGTTGTCGAGGTTGAGGTACAGCCGCGATGGCGCACGCGATTCGATGCGCGCGGTGAACTGACGCGCCAGCCGCAGCGCCGCCATTGAAACGCGCTTGTCGTTCTCATCGTCTTCCAGGCGCTGCTTCAGCTCGGCTTCGCGGTCGGGCACCACCACCACCGGCAGCGACTCGGGACTGAAGCGTGCCGGCAGCAATTGTTCGCCGTCACCCAGCTGCTCGCGCAGCCATGCCAGCTGCGCCTCGTCGAGGCTGTCATCGCTGCGGAACAGCGCACGGTTGCCCTGTTCGGTGCCCAGTTCAACCAAGCGCAGGCCCTTGGCCTGGGCCCAGCGCCGCAGGAACGGCACTACTGCATAGCGATGACCATGCGCGACCGGCACGCCCATCGCACGGAACAGCATTTCCTCGAAGCCGCCACCGTTGTCGAGGATCACATGCACGGCACCGCGTGCGGGCAGCGCACTGGCCGGCAGGTCGCCCTGCGAGGTCGGCACGCGCACGTGTTCCAGCAACAGGTCGAACAGGCGGTCATCGCACAGCGCCGCGCCCAGCAGCGCCTCGTTGTGGCGGCTCAATACACGTCGCCACGCTTCCGGCTGCTGCCGCGCGACGTCGGCCAGGCCATCAATCAGCGCCTCCAGCAACGCATGCTGCACGGCGCGGTACTGGTCGTCGCGCTGCAGGTCTTCGCGGCTGGCGGTAGGCGTGAGCCGCGAGGATTCGATCACCCCGCCGATGAAGCCCGCCCACGGCGGCAGCAGGTCACGCGCATCGTCGTCCAGCAGCATGCCGCGCACGAACACCGACAGGTTGCGGTTGTCACTGGTGCCGTAGGTGGCACCGTCCTGCACCCACAGCAGGCCGGTGGCATCGCTGTTGCCATCGGCACGCAGCGGCACGGTGACGATCGGCTCGAAATCATGTTCGAAACGCGCCGCGAACTGCAGCGCCTGGCGACGCGCCTGCACCGGATGCAGGGCCACATCGCCCTGGCCGCGCCACGGCGGCGGCTCGGGGTTGAGCGCCTCGCCTGCAGCACCGATGAAGATCGGCTCGGACAGCAGCGCGCAGTAGCGACCCAGCACTTCGTGCAGGCGCGCCTCGTTGGCCAGCGGCAGGAAGTCCGGATGCAGCTCCAGTTCCACCTCGGTGCCGACCGCGCGTGCCGGCACTTCGCTGACGGTGTACTGCTCGGCGTTGCTGGACACGTACAGATGGCCCAGTTCCGGCGTCTGGTACGAGGTGGTGCGCACGCTGACCCGGCGCGCCAGCACGAAGGCCGACAGGAAGCCGAGGCCGAACATGCCGATCAGGCCCTCATCGTCCTCGCCGCCCTGGCGCAGGCCGCGGGTGTAGCCGACGCCGACGGTCGCCAGGTAGTCATGGATCTCCTGGCGGGTCAGGCCGGCGCCGGTATCGATGATGCGCAGCACGCCGGCACCGGCATCGACCTGCACCGAAATGCGCGAAGGCACCTCGACGCCGGGCTGCTCGATGCGGCGGCGGATGATCGAGTCGTGCGCGTTCTGCACCAGCTCACGCAGTGCCACCACCGGGGTGGAATACAGGTGCTTGCCCAGCACCGTCATCAGTCCATTGAGATCGACCCCGGCGCGACGGATTTCGGCGTTGGGGGCGGTGAGCGCGGTGTCCTGCATGTAATCGTTTACTCCTGGGCACGGAAAGACGCCAGAGGGCGCCTTCGTCGAGCGGGAAAAACTAGCACAGGGAGGCTGACCGTTGCCGTGTCGGCCGCCGTATTCCACGTGCGCGGTGGTGACGCCGGGCCATGCCCGGCGCGATCACGCCGCGTCGATAGCCTCGGACAGGCGCTCCACCGCAATCACTTCCATACCCTTCACCGAACCGCCCTTGGGCGCATTGGCCTTAGGTACGATGGCGCGCTTGAAGCCATGCGTGGCGGCCTCGCGCAAGCGGTCTTCGCCATTGGGTACCGGTCGGATCTCGCCGGACAGGCCAACCTCGCCAAACGCAATCGTCTTTTCCGCCAGCGGCCGGTCCTGCAGCGAGGACAGCACCGCCAGCAGCACCGGCAGGTCGGCTGCGGTCTCCTGTACGCGGATACCCCCGACCACATTGACGAACACGTCCTGGTCGCCGACCAGCACGCCACCATGACGGTGCAGCACGGCCAGCAGCATGGCCAGGCGGTTCTGCTCCAGGCCGACTGCGACACGGCGCGGGTTCGACAGCGGCGACGCATCCACCAGCGCCTGCACTTCCACCAGCAGCGGCCGGGTACCCTCGCGCGTGACCATCACGCAGCTGCCGGGTTGGTGGGTACTGCCGCCGGACAGGAAGATCGCCGACGGATTGGAGACTTCCTTCAGGCCCTTGTCGCCCATCGCGAACACGCCCAGCTCGTTGACCGCACCGAAGCGGTTCTTGAACGCGCGCAGTAGGCGGAAGCGGCTGCCACTCTCGCCTTCGAAGTACAGCACCGCATCGACCATGTGTTCGAGCACGCGCGGGCCGGCGATACCGCCCTCCTTGGTCACGTGGCCGACCAGGAACACGGCGGTGCCGGTCTCCTTGGCGAAACGCACCAGCCGCGCCGCGCTCTCGCGTACCTGGCTGACCGAGCCGGGCGCGGCGGTCAGGCTCTCGGTCCACAGGGTCTGTACGGAGTCGGCCACGATCAGCCGCGGGCCGGCCTTGGACGCATGCTGCAGGATCGACTCGACGCCGGTCTCGGCCAGCGCGTTGACACCATCCAGCGGCAATTCCAGCCGGTGTGCGCGGCCGGCCACCTGGGCCAGCGACTCCTCGCCCGTGACGTACAGCACCGGCAGCTCGGCCGCCATCTTCGCCACCGCCTGCAGCAGCAGGGTCGACTTGCCGATGCCCGGGTCACCACCGACCAGTACCACCGCGCCCTCGACCAGGCCACCGCCCAGCACGCGATCGAACTCGCCGATGCCGGTCGAGACACGGCGATGCTCGGTCTGCTCCACGTCCTTCAGGGCGGTGATCTTCGGCGGGTCGATCTTGCCGGCCCAGCCGGCCCGGCGCGACGCGGGCGCCTTGGCCGCCGCCGCGCTCTCCAGCACGATTTCCGACAGCGAGTTCCAGGCGTTGCACTCGGTGCACTGGCCCTGCCACTTGCTGAATTCGGCGCCGCATTCATTGCAGACGTAGGCGGTGCGGGCTTTTGCCATCGGATGATTTCCAGCAACGGGAACAGGCGTGGCAGGATAGCCGAGCCGGGTCGCAGGTGCTGCGACCGCTCAAGTCCCGCCCACCCGCGCCGATAGCTGTCGCGGGCGTGCGCCTTGCGGGCGCCCCTCCCTCCCCCTCTGGATTCAACATGACTGGCAGTTACAGTCAGAGCCTGGTCGCCATCTCCCTGCTGGTGGCCATTCTTGCTTCGTACACGGCGCTGGACATGGCCGGCCGCCTGGCCACGGCCGAGGGCCGCGTGGCCCGCTGGTGGCTGGCCGGCGGCGCGGCGGCGATGGGCCTGGGTATCTGGTCGATGCATTTCATCGGCATGCTGGCCTTCGACCTGCCGATCCCGGTCGGCTACGACCTCGGCATCACCCTGTATTCGCTTGCAGTGTCGATCGGCGCTTCGGCCTATGCGCTGTGGCTGGTGTCACGCCCCAGCCTGCCCTGGCGACGACTGCTGGCCGGCGCCGTGCTGATGGGCCTGGGCATTGCCACCATGCACTACCTTGGCATGGCCGCGATGCGCATGCAGCCGGGTATCGACTACCACCCGGGCTGGTTCGCCGCCTCCATTGCAGTAGCCATCGGTGCGGCCGGCGCGGCGCTGTGGATCGCCTTCCGCCTGCGTTCCGAGCAGCGCCACACCATGCGCCTGCGCGCACTGGCCTCGCTGGTGATGGGCCTGGCCATCGTCGGCATGCATTACACCGGCATGGCCGCCGCACGCTTCCCCGAAGGCAGCATCTGCGGCGCGGTCGGCAGCGGCGGCATCGACACGCGCTGGCTGGCAGTGCTGGTGATCGTCACCACTGTAGCCACCCTGGGTATCGCCCTGGTCGCCTCGCTGTTCGATCGGCAGATGCGCGTGCGTACCGGGCTGCTGGCCGATTCACTGGCACACGCCAACGACAAGCTGATCCAGGCCGCCCTGCATGACCCGCTGACCCAGCTGCCCAACCGCATGCTGCTGCAGGACCGCATCGAACAGGCCATCGAGAAGGCGCGCCGCCGCGGCCGCGCAGTGGCGGTGATGTTCTGCGACCTGGACGGCTTCAAGGCGGTCAACGATGCCTACGGCCACCAATTGGGCGACCGCCTGCTGGTGGCGGTGGCACAGCGCATCGGCGGCCTGCTGCGGCCGCAGGACACGTTCGCGCGCCTCGGCGGCGACGAGTTCGTGATCGTGCTGGCCATCGACACCCCGGACGATGCGGTGGTGGTGGCCGAACGCATCATCGCCGCTGCCGGCGAACCATTCACCCTGGATGCCGCCGAACTGCAGGTCAGCGCCAGTCTCGGCATCGCCCTGTACCCGGATGACGCCAGCAACGAGCGCGAACTGATGGCGCACGCCGATGCGGCGATGTACCACACCAAGGAAACAGGCCGGAACGGCTATACCTTCTTCACCCCGTCGATGCAGCTCAGCGCCAACCGCCAGCTGCGCCTGCTGCAGGATCTGCGCAAGGCGATCGCGCATGACGAGCTGCTGCTGCACTACCAGCCGAAGTTCCCGGCCGCTGGCGCACCAGCTACCGGCGCCGAGGCCCTGCTGCGCTGGCAGCACCCGGAACTGGGCCTGCTGGCGCCGGATGTGTTCATTCCCATCGCCGAGCGCAGTGGCCTGATCCTGCCGATCGGCGACTGGGTACTGGACCGTGCCTGTGCACAGCTGCGTGCATGGCACGAGGCCGGGCATACCGGATGGTCGATGGCGGTGAACCTGTCGCCGCTGCAGTTCTCCTCGCCGGCCCTGCTGGACAGCGTGCGCGAGGTGCTGCAGCGGCACCGGATCGAGCCGGCGCGGTTGACCCTGGAGATCACCGAGACCACGGCGATGAAGGATGTCGACGCCAGCCTGGCGATTCTCAACGATCTGACCGCGATGGGCGTGCATATCGCCATCGACGATTTCGGCACCGGCTACTCCAGCCTGCTGTACCTGAAGCGGATGCCGGCCACCGAACTGAAGATCGACCGTGCGTTCGTGCATGACCTGGAACGCAACGACGAGGATGCCGCCATCGTGTCGTCGATCATCGCGCTGGGCCGCACCCTGCAGCTGCAGGTGGTGGCCGAAGGCGTGGAGACGCAGGCGCAGCGCGAATACCTGAGCGAACTGGGCTGCGACCAGCTGCAGGGCTATCACCTGGGCCGGCCTATGGATGCCGAAGAGTTCCTGCGCCGGGTGGCGGGGTAGAGCCGGCCGGCTTCCCGCGATTGCCGGCCAGCGGCCGGCACTACCCATATCCGCAGACAAACAAAAAGGCCGCCCGAGGGCGGCCTTTCTGCGTGGCAACGTCGCGAGGACGTCAGTGCATCATGTGCACGTTCATGTTGTGCATGACCCACAGGGTACCGACCACGATGATGCCGATCACCACCACGGTGAAGGCCGCAGCGTTGACGTTCCAGCGGCTTTCCGAAGAGCGGTCCAGGTGCAGGAAGAACACCAGGTGGACCAGCATCTGCAGCACCGCGGTGATCGCGATCACCACACCGTTGACGGTGCGCGAGAAGTCGCCCGACATCACCATCCAGAACGGGATGACGGTCAGCACCACCGCCAGCACGAAGCCGATCAGGTACGACTTCACGGTGCCATGGCTTTCGCCGCCGGTGCCGTGGTCGTGTGCATGGTTGTCATGTGCCATTACAGGGCTCCATTGAGGTAGACGACGGAGAACACGCCGATCCAGATCAGGTCCAGGAAGTGCCAGAACAGGCTCAGGCACGCCATGCGGGTCTTGTTGGTCGGGGTCAGGCCGTACTTCTTCAGCTGCACGAACATCACCAGCAGCCACAGCAGGCCGGCGCTGACGTGCAGCCCGTGGGTACCGACCAGGGCGAAGAACGCCGACAGGAAGGCACTGCGGTCCGGACCGTAGCCCTGATGGATCAGGTGCTGGAACTCCCACACTTCCATGCACATGAAGCCGAAGCCCAGCAGCCAGGTGATGCCCAGCCACAGGTACATCTGGCCCATCTGCTTGCGGTGCATGGCAATCATGCCCAGGCCGAAGGTCAGCGAGGAGGTCAGCAGCAGCGCGGTTTCCCATGCAACGAACGGCAGTTCGAACAGGTCCTTCGCGGTCGGGCCACCATCGGTACCGCCGGCCAGCACCACGTAGGTGGCGAACAGCGAGGCGAAGATGAGGCAGTCGCTCATCAGGTACACCCAGAAACCGAAGACGGTGTTGCCGCCGGTGTCGTGGTGCTCGTGGTCGTCATGGCCATGGGCCGCCGCTTGCGCGGCGTGCCCGTGGCTCAGGGTCGAGGTATTGGTGCTCATGCCTTCAGCTCCGACTTCACCAGGCCCTGGTTTTCCAGGTGCTTGCGGTGTTCGTTCTCGATGCGTTCCACCTCGGCGGCCGGGACCCAGTAGTCCACGTCCTGGTCGAAGGTGCGGTAGATGAACGTGGCGATCATGCCGACGAAGCCGACGATGGCCAGCCACCAGATGTGCCAGATCATCGCGAAGCCGAACACCAGGCTGAAGGCACCGATGACAACGCCCGTGCCGGTGTTGCGCGGCATGTGGATGTCGGTGTACTTGGCCGGCTTCGGCCAGGCTTCACCACGCTGCTTGCGCTCCCAGAAATCGTCCAGCTCGGTGACTTCCGGCAGGCTGCCGAAGTTGTAGAAGGCCGGCGGCGAAGAGGTTTCCCACTCCAGCGTACGGGCATCCCACGGGTCGCCGGTCAGGTCGGCGGTCTTCTTGCGGTCGCGGATCGACACGGCCACCTGGATGATCTGGCACAGGATGCCGGCACCCACGATGAAGGCACCTGCAGCGGCCACCAGCAGCAGCGGCTCGTAGGCCGGGTTGACGGTGCTCTGCAGACGACGGGTCATGCCCATGAAGCCCAGCACGTACATCGGCATGAAGGTCACGTAGAAGCCGATGAACCAGCACCAGAACGCGCACTTGCCCCAGAACTCATTGAGGCGGAAGCCGAACATCTTCGGCCACCAGTAGGTGATGCCGGCGAACATGCCGAACACCACGCCGCCGATGATGACGTTGTGGAAGTGGGCGATCAGGAACAGGCTGTTGTGCAGCACGAAGTCGATGGCCGGGATCGCCAGCATCACGCCGGTCATGCCGCCGATGGTGAAGGTGACCATGAAGCCGATGGTCCACAGCACGGGCGTGGTGAACTGCACGCGACCGCGGAACATGGTGAACAGCCAGTTGAAGATCTTCACGCCGGTCGGGATCGAGATGATCATCGTCGTGATGCCGAAGAAGGCATTGACGTTGGCACCCGAGCCCATGGTGAAGAAGTGGTGCAGCCACACGATGAACGACAGCACGCCGATGCAGGCGGTGGCGTAGACCATGCCCTTGTAGCCGAACAGCGCCTTGCGCGAGAAGGTCGCGATGACTTCGGAGAACACACCGAACGCCGGCAGGACCAGGATGTACACCTCCGGGTGACCCCAGATCCAGATCAGGTTGATGTACAGCATGGCGTTGCCGCCACCGTCATTGGTGAAGAAGTGCGTACCCAGGTAACGGTCCAGGGTCAGCAGCACCAGGGTGATGGTCAGCACCGGGAAGGCAGCGACGATCAGCACGTTGGTCACCAGGGCGGTCCAGGTGAACACCGGCATCTGCATCAGCTTCATGCTGGGGGTACGCATCTTCAGGATGGTGATGAAGAAGTTGATACCGCTCAGCGTGGTACCCAGGCCTGCGACCTGTAGACCCCAGATGTAGTAGTCCATGCCTACGCTTGGACTGTATTCGATGCCCGACAACGGCGGGAACGCCAGCCAGCCGGTGGCAGCGAACTCACCGATCCACAGCGACAGCATGATCAGCACCGCGCCGGACACGAACAGCCAGAAGCTGAGCGAGTTGACGAACGGGAACGCGACGTCGCGCGCACCGATCTGCAGCGGCACGGCCAGGTTCATCAGGCCGGTGATCAGCGGCATCGCCACGAAGAAGATCATGATCACGCCGTGGGCGGTGAAGATCTGGTCGTAGTGGTGCGGCGGCAGGTAACCCTCGGACCCGCCGACGGCGAGCGCCTGCTGGGTACGCATCATGATGGCGTCGGAGAAACCGCGCAGCAGCATGACGAAGGCGACGATGAGGTACATCACGCCGATCTTCTTGTGATCCACCGAAGTGAACCACTCCTTCCACAGATAGCCCCACAGCTTGAACTTGGTGATCAGGGCCATGACGCCCAGGCCACCCAGCACCGCGCCGACCAGGGTGGTCAGCACGATCGGATCGTGGGGGATCGACTCAATTGAGAGTTTACCCAACATGTTCATTCTCCCGAGCCCGCATGGCCGGCGTGGCCTGCGTGTTCGTGTTCGTTGGCATCCAGGTTTTCACCCGATTCCTTGGAATCATGCGCGTCACTGGGGGCATGGCCCTCGTGCGCTTCATGGCTGGCGGCATCGGCAGCGGCGGCACCGGCGTGTTCGTGCTTCATGCCGTAATGCTTGTTGTCGCCCATGTGCTTGGCGATGACCCAGTCGAACAGGCCTTCTTCGGTCTTGCCGAAGTAGGTGACCGGATACCACTCGGCGTTGCGTGCTTCGCCCAGCGCCTTGAACGAGGCCTTGTCCAAGGTCTGCTCACCGGCACGGACCTGGTCCAGCCACTGGCGGTATTCGGCATCGGTGACCGAGTAGGCGGTGAAGTGCATCTTGGCGAAGCCCGCGCCGCTGTAGTGCGAGGACATGCCCGGGAATTCACCGGTCTCGTTGGCGATCAGATGGAGCTTGGTCTCCATCGCAGCCATCGAGTAGATCATGCTGCCCAGGTGCGGGATGAAGAACGCATTCATCACCGAATCGGACGTGATCTTGAAGTTCAGCGGCGTGTTGACCGGGAACTTGATTTCGTTGACGACCGCCACCTTCTCTTCCGGATAGATGAACAGCCACTTCCAGTCCAGCGAGATCGCCTCGATGGTGACCGGCTTGACGTCCGAATCCAGCGGCTTGTACGGGTCCAGCGCGTGCGACGAGCGCCAGGTCAGGACCGCCAGCACCAGCACGATCATGCAGGGAATGGACCACACCACCACCTCGATCGCCGTCGAGTGGGACCACTTCGGCTCGTAGCGGGCCTTGGTGTTGGAGGCGCGATACTTCCACGCGAAGGTCAGGGTCATGATGATGACCGGGATGACGACCAGCAGCATGAGCACGGTGGCCGTGATCAGCAGGGTCTTCTCATCCTGGCCGATCTGGCCCTTCGGACTGAGGATGGCCACCGCATCGCAGCCGGTGAGCATCACCAGCAACGACAGCAGCAGGCCCGGGCGCAACCAGCGCCCAAGGGTTTTCAACGGAATCATCGGTCGATCCAATTGCGAGGGAATGCCGTTCCCCGTCCTGCCTGTTCCGGCCAAAGCCGGCCCCACCGGTCCGGAAGACAGGCAGGGAGGTGGGGTCGAGTCAGCCTTTCAATTTTAGGCCGTCACCCACCATTTAAGAAAGGCATTGACAATGATCGAGCGCAGGAAAGGCCCGTTTCTGGCTGCGACACGTTGTCGCACCGCGCAACTGCGGCGGGCAGAACACCCGGGGGCGGCATCCTAGCATCGGGCGATGGCGGCTGCTCCGCCCGTGTTCGGCAAAGTCATCTGAACCTGTTCAGGCGTGCTGGCGGGTGCCCGGCGTGGGATGCTCGGCGCAGGAGGAAGGCCCGTGGACAAGATCGACTTCAAGAAGCGCGATCGCGCGTTGTACCTGCCCCCGGCGGGCCGGTTCGTGACGGTAGACGTACCGCCCCTGCCCTACCTGATGGTCGACGGCCACGGTGATCCGAATACCGCCCCCGCGTATGTGCAGGCGGTGCAGTGGCTGTACGCGGTGAGCTATGCACTGAAGTTCGCACTGAAGTCCGGGGGCCAGGACTACGTGGTGCCACCGCTGGAAGCCCTGTGGACCGCCGAGGATCCGTCGAGCTTTGTGGCTCGCCGCAAGGATGAGTGGAGGTGGACGGTGATGATCCGCACGCCGGACGGGATCAGTCCAGCGCAGTTGGAGGCTGCCATCGCCAAGGCGGCGAAGAAACTGGGCGACGTTCCGGCCAGCCTTCGCCACGAAGTTCTTGAAGAAGGCCTCTGCCTGCAGACCCTGCATGTAGGCGCTTACGATGACGAGGGTCCGGCCCTGGCCCATCTGCACGACGAACTGATGCCTTCGCTGGGCTACGCCTTTGCCGGCCCCCATCATGAGATCTACCTGAGCGACCCGCGCAGGATCGACGCTGCGCGGTTGAAGACCGTGCTGCGGCAGCCGGTGCGCGCGCTTGAGCCTGATAAGGGTTCGCGCTCATGACACAAGAGCCGTGATTGCTTCAAATGCCCAAACAAAAAGCCCCGACCAAGGCCGGGGCTTTTCATGCAACTGGTGCCGGAAACAGGAGCCGTTAAGACATGTTCGGCAAAGCGCTGAGGCTACTGGCACAAGGCTTTCCGCTGTACCCTTTGTGCCCGCACTTTGTACCCGCACCACACAATGTCCCTCCCCTCCGGCATCAAGCGTCGTGGCAACACCTACTCCGCTCGCTATGTGCTTCCTCGCTCTGTGCAACGTATCGCAGGCAGACATGACCTCGTGCAGGCGTTGGGCACCAGCTCCCTCAGTGATGCCGTAGAACTGGCTGGACCGATCATTGCGGGATGGAAAGCCTGGGCAGCTGCCGTGAGCAAGGGAGACATGCGGCACGAGCCTGAGGTGTACGTCAGGCGTGCCGAGGTTGCCCACCGGTTGATCCGGGATGGCATCGATCAATGGTCGCCGGAGCTGATCGTGGAGCGCGCCCGCGAGGTGTTCGCCATGCAGCAGGCTGGAGAGATCGCAGCCAACGACGTCGAAGCCCAGGTCGACCTCGACGTGGAGAGGTACGTCGCGCAGCAGCAGAATGCAGGTGCACAGATCGATATCGAGGGCGTGAGACGCGCCCGAAGGGCCGCGCTCGGCCAACTTGGGGTCACCGTGGCCGATAGCCTAGAGTCCTACCTGCATGAGCGTACAGGAGACCTCACAGCTCAATCTCTGACTGAGACTAAGAAACGCTGCACTGCGTTCGTTCGGTGGGTCGGGAGCAATGTTGAGATGGCGACCATTTCCCGTGTCACGGCTGGACAGTTCTTGGCGAAGGTGATCCAACCGCGACCAGTGTCTAGGACGACTAAGACGAAGGAGATATCCGCCTGTCGGGGCTGGTTCCAATGGGCAATGCTGCGCGGCGAGGTTGACGCCAACCCGTTCGACCGCATGCAAGCGACCTTGAAGAAGTCAAAGCGCGGCACTGAGGCTGCGCGCAGGACGTGGACCGAGGCTGAACTACTGGTTGTACTGAGGGGTCTGAAGGATGACCGGCGGGAGCCGCTGCTGCTTCCCCTTACGCTGCTGGCGCTCTACACAGGGATGCGATTGAACGAGGTGTGCAACCTCACCTTGACCGATTACGATTCAGCAGCCCAGGTACTACACGTCCGCGAAGGCAAGTCGCAGGCAGCGGTAAGGGCGGTCCCGATTCACCCGGCCATCCGTTCAACCGTTGCAGCACTGGCGAGGGAGACACCTGATGGCTACCTGCTGCCGGGCCTCGTGCCGGGAGGCCCTGATCGGAAGCGAGGCCACGGCATCGGCAAGACGTGGGGCAGACGCATTCGCTCTCTAGGCATCACTGACCGTCGCCTTGTGTTCCATACGCTTCGAGCGACCTTCATCACAGCCGCCCTCAATGGCGGGGCGACCAAGGAAGTGGTGCAGCAGGTCGCAGGCCACGAGCGGGAGGGCGTGACCATGACCAGCTATGCTCGGGTACTGTCACTGGAACTCTGCCGCTTGGCAGTGGAAAGCGTGAGCTTCGAGGCGGTCGACCAGCACACGCAAGCACAGAGTTTGTAGCCCTCCCCGGTCACACCCACGTTCGGCAAGGGGGCGCATCCAGAACTCCTATGCTTACCAAGACATCTCCACGTCAACAGAAAACCGCACTCAGACTGTCGCTCACATGCGGCAACGCTCGGGCAACCAACTTGCTTGTCCGTAGCATCCCACTTCGTACTCCCACTGATGCTCCGGACGGACACTATCAAGGCGACCGCTAGTCTGGCGCACGGGGAAGCCCTTGAGCTTTAATGAATAGGCCTTGACGCGACCTTCACGGTGTGTCAAAAACGCCCATTGTGTCCGTTAAGTTTGAAATCCTCTAGGGGGGAAGATGGAGCTTCTGATTGACAACGCCGAGAAGATTGTTTCATTCATCGCAGGCCTGATTGCGATATTTGGGACCGTGGCATGGAGGAAACGCAAGAGCTCCTCTCGAGGCATGGAGGCATCAATGGACGAGAGTTCAGGAGGGTCCTCGAGTTCCGGCAACACCCTTAATAACAACGCCACTCAGACGGTCAATATTAACCTTAGTCAACCAGGCAGCCACGCGAATTCGGCAACTAGCCAGAACTTGACAGAAATGCCTCTGCTCGAATTGAAGCGTAGCGCAAGAATTCTCTTCATTGACGATGATCGCGGCATTAAGATCGTCGGAGTCCTCAAGAAGATGGGGTGGCAGTATGTTCGCATCGTCACCGACGTGCACTCACTTGAAGACTCGTCGATATTGGAGGCAGATGTAGTATTTGTCGACATTAACGGCGTCGGCCGTCTGATGCACTATCAGGACGAAGGATTGGGCCTTGCGCTCGGCATTAAGCGCAGGCACTCAAAAAAGAAAGTAATCATCTACTCTGCTCAAGAAGAGGGCAGAATGTTCCATGAGGCATTCCAAGAGGCAGACTATTCGCTCCCGAAGACGGCGGAGCCGGTTCGCTTTGAGGATGCAATTGTTAGAGTAGTTAAGAGATGAAAGAGCAAGTTCCTCGCATGCTTCTTTGGTCGCTTGATCGTACTGAGCCCTTCATCAATCAGTTTGGCGCGGATTCAAGACCGGCCAGGCTAGCACTCCCGAAGACAGGATCGGTAGTCACGCGAATTAATGACGTGAAGGTTCGACTGTGTAGGATTGATTCTGGAAAATTCTGCGCCTTGGCGATTTCATCAGATCCTGATCGCATCAAGAGCAAGGCGATCATGGAGAGGGAGGTTGCCACAGTACTGGCTGCAGCCCCCTCGATTGAAGCAGCCTCTAATCGGGCGGAGCAGAGGGCGCGACGCCTTATCCATAACCTAAAAAGCCTCACGGCAAAGACGAATCAGGAGATTTTCTCTGTATTGCAGCAGGATCGGCTTATGGATCTCAACAAGGACGCACTGCCTCACATTGAACAAGAGGCTTCGGAGAACATAGGCGAGGTGGCAAAGGCTTTCCTCGGCATATTAAAGAATCAGGCAGCCCAAAAGGCGGAGTTCTTTGCGTTCGAGAAAATTACCGCCAGCCCGGGCACACTGAGGATTGAGTCACACAGTGTGCATTCCGTATTGATGAATGCGTTTTATCTCTTCTTTGGCGACTTTGAAGGCAAGAAAGTTAAGGCACACGTTGGCAGATCCATGCAGGTGGCGAGCTTCGACTATGACTCAGTTCATGCCTGCATCTATTACTTGGTTGAGAATGCCGTCAAGTACACACGAAGGAACAGCTCACTGAATGTGTCGGTTTCCCTTGATTCAATTGAAAGCAAGGTTGACATCAGGTTCGACATGGAAAGCCTTACCATTCACAGCAATGAAGTAGATCGCGTCTTTGAGGAAGGATTTTCTGGCTCTCATGCAATCGCACGCGGACTCCATGGTGCCGGGATCGGCCTCCACCAGGCAAGGGAAATGGCAAGACTAAATGGCGGCGAACTCTACCTGCTTCCTGGGAGAAAGCTCGACGGCGAGTACTCCAAGAACACTTTCACCATTACACTCCCTGCCTAGCCAAGGTTATCAATTCGGTCGGGCCAACTGATTGTCGCTCCTAAGTGGCCATAGATGGTCCAGCTTCTGGCCCCGCACCATCCAGATTAAAAGCGACGACTTCAACCGACGCTTATTTGCGCATTTCACGAGCCCGGAGCTTTCAATGGGCGGCGCTGCACTCAATCACTCTTCGGACGCGCCGCCGATACCGCTAAGACCTCTTGTCAGACCCTCTCTTTGCCAGGACAAGGAGGCAGCCATCCAAGCACGGGGCCGACGTGCTTGGATATTCCGTATGCATAGCTGGCCTGATGAAATGGAGGGCCTCGGTACAGGATTACATCATTCCCCTCCGCCAACGCCTTGTACAAGTCATTGCTCGTGGCGCAACTATAGAGCAGCGCGACAGAAACACTTTCTTGGTCACGCACACCCTTCACCAGAACGTAAAGCGCCCGCTCGTCCGGCTCCCCAATCGCCACACTCCATCCTGCATCGCGTAATGGCTTGACCAAGTCCTTCATGGCATCCTCCATAAGCACAGCCGTTCTCAGAGTTACGCCGCCATCGGTCGGATACTCAGGGACCAACCTACCGCTAGCGTGGTAGGCCTCGAGTTCAGTCAGCTGGACTACATGCTGGATTTGCCCTCTAAGAAGCGCCTGTTGCCACAAAAGACGCGAATCTTCATTCATTGAAGGAAACAGGACTGGAATAGAATTGGTACCATCATGCCAAGACTCAATTACGCCAAGCATTGCAATAGCCACCACGAGGCGTGAAAAGTTCTCAGACCTCCCCCACTCCGTCGAATCACCATGAGCGAAAATGTGCCGATTGAGCGAGGTCTTCCCCCGATAGTCATTTATATCGCAGAAGTAGAATTTAAGAAGCCAGTTCCGAAAAGTCTCGAACACGAACACTCGCTCATCGAGACCATACAAGAAATCAGTGGTCTTGAATTCAGGCGGCGCCCACATCTCTCCAAAATAGAGCTTTGCCGCAAGGGCACTAGCTCCATCTACGATCTTGTTAGCCGCATCTTTTGGCTTCATCCCAGGATATATTCGTTTTAGCACCCCTTCAATGACAGGAATCAGCGCTGCTACACTTGAAGCGCGACTACCGCTGTAGAATCCCAAGAACGCCTCTCGCGCCAACGGTGCGAATACGGAAATGGACTTACTCGCAGGGAGCAGCTGAGCGAGGCAAGTTGCCTGAAAGCCTAGGGGATATAAAGTCGAAGCGTGATAATTGAAGACACCAAGCGCTCGATCCGGCGGCGACGCCTCGATATCCCGAAGCAGCTCGCGCTCGTTCGAGTGCGCTATCCACAGAGGACTGAACCACTCTACCTTCTCCCATAACCGAGCCTTCTTTTCGGCATATGCGCGATTGCGCTGCCAACTGGGGCAGCTAGTCCCCATGGTAGGAAAGCACGCGGAGCCAATGCTCGTCCGCAGCATGATGGCCGGAATGGTATGAAATGCTCCAACCTGACCTTCCTCGACGGACAACACCTCTAGACCCCGACCCGCCGCCCAACCCAAAATGATCGAGGTGGACAGAGGAGTTCCGGGGTTCTGAATCCATCTAGTCCACAGGGCCTGAAAGTGCCTTTCCGCAAAAGTAAGCGCTGAAGCCATGGGTTGCATTGGGTTGGCGAGGACTTCCCTGAGAGTTCCCACTAGGTTAACAGGACGCGCGGAGACGCCGTAAGAAGACAAATGCGCACTGCCACTCCAACCCAGGCCCTGCCCGGCCCGGGAGGGTTCTTCTGGCAAGAATTACCTGAAAGTGGGCACGGAGCGCGGTTTTCATTGAAAAAATTCGAGATGGTATCGATGGATCATTGATTGATGATTACCCCCTATGGGGTATCGCTGCGCGGCGTTCGACGGCGCGGCCGTTTGAACTGGGCAATCCCTGCATGAGAGGCAGAGGCTGCTCAATTTGGTTGCAGTAGAACCATTTGGGACAAGCCTTCTCAAACCGCTCTCCGCCCACGGGACAGAATTGGACAGTCTGTCCGCACCTGCTTGTTTACAGAGATGGAATACACATGGGCCGCCCGTTGTCATTTGTAATGGCGTGCCAGCACTATTACAGTTCGTCATACGAACGACGGACCATCCGTTACACCACCCTACCGAACTAATGAAGATCACCGCAGCACACCACCGGGCCCTATCCAATGCACACGCAGGGCCAGGACGATGACCATGCATCACGAGTTCGTTGGGTACACCCGCGTTTCCACTGACGGCCAGCGAGTGTCGGGCCTTGGCGTCGCTGCGCAGCTGGAGGCCCTAAGCCGCCATGTGGCAGGCGTCAGGGGCCTCCTACTGGCAACCTTCAGTGAGACCGTAAGCGGTGCGCGCGGTGCGACTGAGCGTGCCCAGCTACTCGCCGCATTGGCCGAGTGCCGCCGTACCGGTGCCACGCTGCTGGTGGCTCGCTTCGACCGTCTGAGCCGTAACGTGGATGCCCTGCGCGCGATCATGACTGCCGACGTGGAGGTGGTCGCGGCTGACTTCCCGCAAGCCAACAAGATGGTGGTTACGATCCTTGCTGCTGTCGCCGAGTACGAACGGGAACAGATCAAGGCGCGCACATCTGCCGCGTTGCAGGCGAAGGTGGCCCGTGACGGTCACTGGCTGGCACCTGAGGCTGCTACGGCTCGCCTGAAGGGCGTCGACGGTGTTGGCCGCGAACGGGCCGCAGAGAGCGTACAGGGCCGCGTAGAGGCGCACACGGCAACCATTGAAGCCACGGCCCGAATGATGATCGCTGAAGGCCACGACACGCCCACGAAGCTCTCGGCTGCACTCACCGCCTCACGCACGTTGACGCCTGCCGACTGGCAGAAGCGCCGCAAGTTGGGTTCCCTACCCAGCAGCGAGCGTAAGCCGTGGACACCTACAGCTGCCATGCGGTTGCTCAGGAAGCTCCGGGAGCGGGAACAGGGGTGACCTGAGGTCGATCCGGGGACGGATGCGGCCACGGCAGGCCGCTACCGCTTAGCGGCGCGCCCCGGCGCTCGGCTGGGTATAGTTGGAACCGGTGGCACTTTTTTCGCCACCGACACTTTCTTCACCACTCGCCCCACCTCCACCGAAAGCGCATTGCCTGCAAGTTCCCCGACGTTTCAATTGTAGTTGCCTATAGGAAGGCAGTCGCAATTTTCGCCGACGTTCCTTCCGACACCTGGGCGTGTCCCCCACGATCCCCCCCCTTTAGGTAGAGACCACGCCGCAAGTGGGACCCGCATCATTCACCGACCCCGTAACACCGACCACATGGCATACACGATCCCCCCCGAAACCCTCGCTCGCCTGAAGGCACCCCATGCCGACCGTCTGGAACACTGCCAGCAAGCCGCAGCCACTCGCCGCGCTTGCACCGCCGCTGCTACCGCCGCCGTCCTGGCCCTGCCCAAGGGTCACACCGATGACGACATTGCGCGCGCCCTCGCGGATGCCGTGAAGCCCTACCCCGCCGAGTACCATCAACGGGCCGTCAACGACGCCCGTGCCACCCATCAACGGCGGTTCCACCCTGCACGGTCCGCCCCTGACTACCCCGGCCCCGGCCCTCGCAACCTGCCGCCCATGACACCTGCGGTCACCCCCGAATTCCCTCCGCTGGGCCTCGATCATCCGAAAGTCCATGAAGAGTGGGAATCGGCGCATCTGACCGCCTACCGCGCCCTCTACAACCTTCAGCCCGCCATCATCGACGCATGGGCCGAACACGCATTGCAGGTCGCTCGTTACGAGGCTTTCCAGAGTGGCCGCAAGGGCGGCAAAGGTGACTTTAGGAAGAGCGTACCGCGCAACCTGTTGGAGACCACCCGAGCAGAACAAAAGGACCGCCACGGGGCAACCCTCGCCCGCGCCCAAGCGATGATCGAACGGATTGCCTCAGGCGATGCCGAGGTGGTCGAGGGACCGGCCTACAGCGGCACTCACCACACCCAGCGCATGGGACCGGAAGATGCCCGCATCGACTGGTCGAGGACTGAACTGCACGATGATGGCCTGCGAGTTCGCTCCCGACGCCAGCGGGAGGAACAGGAAGCCAGACTCGCCGCCCGAGCCGCCCGCACCCCCGAGGAAAAAGAGGCGGAATACGAGGCAATGGTCGCCAGCGCACTGGCTCAGCCACTGCCGAGGGAGCCTAAGGTGGACCTCACGAACCTCTTTGAACTGCCCGACAATCCTGACGACCTGCGAGGGCGTGCCCTGTGCGAAATGGTGGCCTATATCGGCGTGGCGGTGAAGAAGGGCGAGAAGGAAGCCGCAGAGGCACGCACGAAGGAACGCACCGCCCAGCGCCGCGCCGCCGAGGCGGCAGACCCGGAAGCCGCGAAGGCTGCACGGGAGGCAACCGCCAGGACAAAGGCGCGGGAGCGTGAAGCACGCCGCAATGCGCGCATGACCCCCGAGCAGCGACGGGAGCGGGAGCGGCTGAAGAAGCAGCGCCAGCGCGCAGCGAAGGCCGCGAAGGGCTGACCTGTCCCCCACGATCCCACCCCTTGAGGTGGAGAGCCGCACCCCTCAGGTTCCCGCCTTCAGCTCCCGCGTTGATGGATTGACCATCATCGCCCATCCCCGAATCACAACGCCCGAGGCCACCTTGGGAACACCTCCTGTTTCAGTAGCAGCCTGCCTCTTTGGTCGGTGGTCGCTGCTGTTGCTGCGCCTGAGGTGTTCCCTAGGTGACCTCACGCGTTGACCCCCTACTCATCTTGGAGAGACACCCATGACCCGTACCCAAGCCGTCCGCGTTGTTGAAATCGAACGCCTGAGCTTGCCTCCCCTGCTCGCCCTGAACTACGCGACCCCGGAAGCATCGCCGGATTGCACCTATGAAGCGGTCTACGGCACCGTTGCCGCTGGTGGCCGGGTATCCGTTGACCAATGGAAATGGGTACGCGATGCCGACACCTATCACGCCAGCCTGCGCGCCCGCGCCGCCATCACCTCGTACCTGACTCTGATTGAAGAATCCTGCGAGGAACTGGCGGATGCGCCCGAGGAGCTGGCGGCGGTGCGCGATGATTTGGCCTGCTGGCGTGACCGGCTGCGCCTCGTGGAGTGGACCGTGGAACTGCGCGCCTACCTTCGTACCGCCGTGGCTGCACACGTCAAGCGGGAGGAAGCCGCTCTCCTGCGCGCACAGCAGCGCCGCGCCAAGGCCGTGGAAGCCAAGAAGCCGCGCCGAAAGCGCCGCCTGAAGCTTCCTGAAGCCGTCCCCCAGGACAACACCACTACCTCCTGAGGCCACCCCTGCGGTGGCTTTTTCATTCTTGGAGTCATCACCATGGGCAACGTCCGCAACCCGCTGACCGGCAAGTTCCACCCCAAGCCGCCGAACGATCAACATAAGGGCTGCAAAACCTGCGGCGCACCGCTGGGCAAGGCTTTCAGCCTCTACTGCTGGAAGCATAAGGCCACCCATGCGCGCACCCGTTCGCCGAACGGCCGGATGCCCACCCGCGCCGAACTGAAGCCGTTCCGGTCCATCATCGAAGTGGCAATGATGATCGGCGTGGAGCAGGAACCGGAAGCCGCCAAGGCGTTCCAATTCTTCCATGACCTGATCCGCATCCGCACCTCTGATCGGATCATGCAGGCGCAGTTCAATCGCCTTCTGCAGGACGGCGCGACGGGCCGTGAAATGACCGTGCGGGTGATGACCGTGGTTGCACTTCAGGTCGAGACGTTTGGCGGACGCCCGGACCTTGGCAAAGGCGAACTGACCCCCGACAACCTGCGCGCCGCGATGGGCAATCAAGTGCTGCGCGCTACTGCACCGCCAAGGCGCGGACGCACCCCCGGTAAGCGGTCTCAGGAGATTCCGCTACCGGGCCGTGTGTGCTTCCAAATCGGTGACGTGATCGTTGATCGGAACGTGTTCGGCCACCTGCACCACCTTTGGAAACGCTGCCTGTACCGGTACGAAGAGGCCCGAGGCGATCACCTGTGCAAGCTGTTCGAGCCTATGCCGGCTGATCCGTCGCAGCTCCGCGAACTACGCCACACCGTTGCGATGGCCGTCCGTACCCCGACGCCCGGCAAGCGGCACCGCCCACGGTCTCCTGCCGTTGCACCTGCGGCCACACCTACCGCCCCGTACACCAACCCCGCTCCAGTGGGTCACGACGCCCACGGCCTGCCTACTTTCGAGTAATTCATGACCACCGACGCAAACACCTCTGCATTCCGTTCGTCCTGCACCTGCGGCCTGTTCCGGCTGTGTCCAGCCTGTGACCTGGCCCCGAGCCGATACGAACCCGAGCCGGATAGCGACGAACGTTAGCCGTCTACCTGCGTAGCCGCGCGCAAAGACCCCAGCGCTCGAGCAAAACGGCGCCAACACCTGAACGCCGAACACGATGCGGCACAGCAGGCCGCGCCTGCCGAACCCACTCAATTCCCGACCTGAAGCGCACCTCGCGCTGCACCCCGAGGTCACACCCGCCGCCCTGCCCGGCGCGTCTCCGCAATGGCGACTCAGCGCCCCGAGCGCTGGCAGACCCATTCCTACCCCTACCATCCAAACACAAAGAAACACCACAACGTGGCAAACAAACCGCCGTTCTCTCAGGTCTCCACCATCCGCACCATGCCGCCGCCCAAGGCGACAGCGTGAGCCGTCCCTCAACACCACCTGAGGCCGACTACCGGCCACCCGTGCGCATCGCGGGTGATCGCCGACAGTCCGCACCACGCCCCCCTCAGATAACCCGACGGTCTCCACGCCGTCCCATCCCGCTCAAATCCCGATGACACACAACGCAGATTCAAACCTGTTCGCCGCCATGCGTGACGCACGCGAGGAAGACGCCCAGCAGGACACGTATTTCACCGAGTTGGAGGCGGTCAATCAAGAGAACGAACGCCGATACTCTGACCGCCAGCCGCTGCTTCCTGAGCCGGAACGACCGCCGACCCGCGCCGAACTGGCAGAGGAAGCTGAAGCTGCCCGGATGCTGGCCTACGTCGAAGCGAACACGACCCGCGAAGCACAGGGCCTGCCCCCGCTGGCGTATCAGGTCCCGGCGCAGGCACGACCCGCTGCACCGCGCCCGACTGCTGCGCCGGCACCGACTTACCACGGCCCGCCATCACCGGTAGCCGCGCAGGTACCGGCCAACGCCCCTCCGGCAGTGGTTCCCTACATATCTCCGGCGTTCGGGGGCGGTATGCGAATGGAATACAACCCGGACACCAAGCCGCTGCCTAAGCGCACCGGCCCGGTCAATCCGCTGTGACCGTGCGGCACACCCCCAGGTCACCCAAGGTCAACCCGCTGGAAACCTCTCAACGCCTTATCGCTCAGGCCGAGGTCTCTCGCCGCGCCCATGAAGCCACGCAGCATCGCATGGCCGAGGCCGCAACCGAGAGGGCGCAGCAGGAAGCCGAGGAGCGCGCCCGCAGAGTCGTCTTCGACGCCACCACTACCGCCGCGCAGACCGACCGTAGCGCGGCGCGCAGGGATGCGCTGCTGGCCGCTGGTGTAGCGCTAGCGGGCCTTAGGCCTGCCCTGCAGCGTCTGGAGAGTACCGGCGTAAACATCGGCGCTGCCATCCCTGTAATCAACAACATCGCCGAAAGCATCGGCATCACGAACTGAGAGCAACGAACATGCACGACACCATCCGAGTAGCCGCCAATCCGCTGAAAGCCCACGGCGAAGCCCTCGCAACCGAAGGGTTCAGGCAGATTGGACTGACCGGCCACACCATCGGAAGCACAGCCACGGGTGAACAGGTCCTCCGCGCGCGTGACCGCGCCATCACCAACGCCGTTGCTGCCGCCACAATCTCAGGTGGAACCGAAGGCGACACCTCGCGCACCGTCGAAATCGCCACATCCGAGGGCAAGACCGCGCGCGTCACCTTGCGCGTCAAAGGCCGTCGGGACAACGAGGCGCCCGACGAGCGTGACCACGCCCGCCTACTGAATCTCGATTACGCGTCCCTCGGGCGGGCCGAGACGAAGCAGATTGCGGCGTTGGAAGCCGAGCTGTCGGCCATTGCCCGTTACGATATCGACGGAGACGGCGATCCGGTGCCGGTGCGCAAGTTGGAAGGCAAGGCCCGCGAAATCGCAGAGCATCGCCTGACCAACGCGAGGCGCTCACTGAAGAATGCGCAGATCGACGCCGCAGCCGCCAGCGTGGTCCAACGCGAACACCGCACCACGAAGGAAGCAGCCCTAGCCGCCGATATGGCCGAAGCCCAGGCACAGGCCATTGCTGAGGCGCGACAGGAACGCATCAACGGACTGAAGCGCGTTGCAGCGCAGAAGGTCAGCCGCTCCGGCCTGTACGACTGAGGCCATCCGAGGGGCCACCTGCGCCCCTTCTCCGCTCCACTGCAACCACAGTAACGGCAACCTCCTGCACGTACCCCTCGGACCTGCGGGAGGCCATGCCGTGCGCCAAAGGAAAACCGCATGAACCCCGTAACATTCATCGAATTGTCCGATGCGTTCGGCACCGCGTGCAACACGCTGAAGGGACCGATGCGCAGCGTACTGAAGCCACTTCTGCCCAACTGGTCCTGCCGTGTGGACCAGACCGCACGCAACCTGTTCGCTGGCCAGCAAGCCGCGTGGTCGGGCCACCTAACTGACTTGTCCATGGTCGGGGTTGGCGAGGCCAGCCGCGAGGCAACCGCAAGTGACCTTCAGGCCGTCTCGGCAATGCTGAAGGCCGATGCAGTGAACGCCTGCAACCTGCTGAAAGAACTGCACGACCACGTAGATAGCACGTTCGGCACCCGCTTCACCGACGAACTGCTGCCACCGCTGGCGCAGGCAATCGCCACCCTTGAATCCATCTACAAGGAACCGACCGCATGACCGCGCCGAGTATGCGCCCCACGCAGATCATCACCGCCACCGGAAAGGCGCGCACCGAAGGTCACCAACGAGGCATCCTGAAGTCCCGTGCGGTTTCACTGGCTAGGACGCTAGGCAAGCTACGCGAGGCCCACGACCCCGAACAGGGCTATTCAAACACGGCGCTTGGCCTCACCCCTGCCTATCACCTCTACAAGGAACTGCACCTATTCGCAGGGATCATGCGCAGCGCCGAGGCAGAGGCCCAGGTGCACGAGCCGAGCGCCGACTGGCTGAAGCGTACCCAGCCAATGGCCGATGCTATCAAGGTCCTGAAAGATGCCCGCCTACCTCAATCTGTTCTGGGCAAGTGGCCCAAGTCGCTCTCATCTGTTCGCACTAACGGCCTGAAGCGTGTCCCCGCGATCCTGCGCGAGTTCGGCTTCACGGAGAAGGGCGCATGACGCGGCCAGGGCGATCCGATCTGGCACATCGAAGCACAACCCCCTCCCCCGAGGTGTGGATCGAGAGTGCATCGAGGCTCCCTGAGCAGTTCGCGACCTGAAACTACGAAGCCCCCGGCTGCGCTTGACGACCCTTGAAGGGACCTCAGGTGCAGCCTTTTTTTTCGCACGGATACCACGCCACGGGCCACCTAGATGCTGCCAAGGGAGCTGTGTACAGCGACTCAGCGCATAACGAGAAATCCGGCGCAGCCAAGCTCTAATGTCCTACTCTTTCCTCCGGACTTTGGTTGACAGTACCGTCTTGCTTCCGCAATCCTTACCTTTTAAAGCCCCGGCTAGAACGTTGGGCAAAACGCAAGGCTTAGCTTCAGAACTTACTTGCAGGGACGCACGAGTCCAGAAGCTACGGGATTCCATCGGTCTATAGGACCTTTGGCAGGCTTGAACACACCGAATGCACAGCGAACGGCGGCGATCCTGTTGAGCCACGTCTGCACATGAGAACCGGCAAGGGGAAGTCATTATGACCGTTGTAAGGCGGGATTTTGAGAAGCGCGAGGTCCGTCGACAGATCGAGCAACTGATCGATGCAGCTATCCAAGCCAATGTCCGCGAGACTACTAGACTGTCGTCTCGCCCGCTTGTAACACTCTCCGATCTTCTCCTTATGGCCGTCATTATTTTTGCCGCATTTTTGTTTGTTGCTACGTTGCGCACTTGAAGTGTCTAGATATCACTCAGGCGACGATCCCAGAGCGGCTTATACCCTGTTCCACGATTTCCACAAAGTCGCCCTTGGTCCGTAGTTCCTCCACTACATCCGCCGACCTCGCGATCAGCCTCAGCCAGTCGGAAAAGATTGATGCGAAACGCCACTATCCCCGTCTGTTTTTTTCTCTCGGTCGTAGGGCACTAGGTCCAGAAGGCCAGCCATGAATGTCCGGCCCGTCGGGCTGAGTCGGGTCAACCTATACCTTCCATCTTGCGGCGCTAGGAAGACCTCAACCAACCCCAGCTCGCGAAGTATTCGCAGCGATCTACTTGTCGTGCTTTGGACGGCCGGAATAGCCGCGTTTATCTGCTCCTCAAGACTTCCCGCAGACAGCCCCGAAGCATCTGCGCGCCATAGCGCCATCAGGAAGTAGATCTGTCGGAGCGTTGTGTCTGGCCCTAGGAGGTCGGAGAGACGCCGGATCGGAACCTCTAGCAGATGAGACCGACTTGAGGCCGGACCGTATGACACGTTATTAGCTACAACAGCGTCACGCTTCGCTTGAGATGGACGAGGATGCCTCATGCGCGCTTTCCCTTACCTGCCATTGCGGAAGGCATTTTGAGGTCTACTATGAGCCTGATACGGAAAGGAAGGCAGATCAGGTAGCTCCGCCCGTATGCCGTCCTCCCTGTTGTTATCCCGGCAGTTTCGCCAGGGAGTAGCCGCTCCAACGCGATTTTTAGCATTGCGATAGCCTAGCTTTCCGGGGAAGACTTGAACTAAAGCACAGCCCAGCAGATATCGAAAATCCAATCTATTTTCGCTGACTGGAGCAATTCGATTGAAGGATCAAAACGGGATCGGCGCGAGAGCCGTAGCCCCCTTTCTCTACGCCCACTCTGCGCCAGATGACCTACTGACTCCTCACAGCCCCTATGACCAGATAGTCGCCGACAGGAAGGCGTGGTGCCTGATGCCCATACTCATCCAAGCGAGACAGATCAATTCAAGGGCAGCAAACTTCCAACACGCTTCTTGGCTTCCATCTAGAAAAGCTATCTAATTGACTCTTAATGGAGTTCCAAGGATAGCCAATGTTTGGATGGTTTAAGAAAAAGTCTACCGCTATTGACCTCAGCAAGAGTGAGTTGGCAAGGCATGCCAATCAATACTTGAACCTAGCGATGATGGGAAGCCCTGACTTGTACTTCGAGCAGATATCTCAAAGTCCAATCGCAATGGGGTACGTATGGGGAGTTCACGATGCTTACGCACAACGTTTAGGGATGGAACCAGGCCAAGCCCCCAGTTGCGCTCCTCACTTCCTACTCAGCTACACCGCGCTTTTTGGTCGAAGCGCTACCGATATGTACTTCAAGTCGGCGTTTGATCTAGACAATGACATCCACCACAGCGCTGGTGCACAGCTGGGCGGAGAGGACGTCTTTGATTTCCTCGACAAAGGGAAGAACTTCAGCAGGCTTCTGAGCGTTCTTCGATAGCCTTCATCAAGCGAAAAAGGACCACATCAGCAACGCGGCCACGCAAATCCTACGTGCTAGTTGGCACGTAGGGGCTTCAGCGGGGACGGTGCCGATAGCCATCAGCGCTGTTGCTGCCGAGATAGACAGCGCGGAGGACACGGGCTGCAGAAAAATTTGCGCAATACCTGGCGCCAAAGCCACCAATTGACGTTCTGCGGGTGTACCGCAATGCCTCCGGCTGTACCCCACAGGTGTACCGCAGGGGATCGTAAATCGCTGATTTGTAAGCGATAGGGAAGCATGGTGCCGGAAACAGGAGTCGAACCTGCGACCTACGCATTACGAATGCGAACGATTGTAATATTAGTCATTTACAAACAATGACTTGTTGCACGGAAGGGAAACTATTGGGAAAATTTACCCCTCTATTCGAGGATTGAACGAATGGCCCGCCCCAAAAAAACTGCACGCACGAAGGGCGTCTACGACCGCGGCTCGGCGTTCCAAGTGAAGATCAAGCGCAAGGATGCAGCGGGCAACCTGCACGCCATCAACCGCACTTTCCCTTACAGCGAAGCGACCCGAGCCAAGGCCCTCGCCCAGGCCGAGGCGTTCGCTTCTGCAGAGCGCGCCGCGCTCCACGAAGAGAAGCAACCCGCCTCCAACCTGATGAGCAGCCAGAGCCTGGGGGTCTGGATCGAGCGCTACATCGCCGAGGTGCTCTCACTCAAAGCCAAGGATGACAAGAAGAAGTCGGGGGACAACGATGCGCGCCTCTTGCGCCTGCTCGCCAAGCGCTTCCCCGCCACCTTCAGCAAGCCGGTGGACAAGCTCACGCCCCAGGACTTCGGCCTCGCCAACGGCGGCATGGCCCGGTCGTTGGAAGATGACTACTACCTCGCCCCGGCCACCATCACTCGCCAACTCGCCGTTCTCTCCAGCGTCTTCACGGCAGCGATCAAGCGCTGGGGCTTCAAGATGGACAACCCCATCCACGCCACGCTCAAGCCCAAGGTGAGGAACGAGCGCGAGCGGGTGGTCACTGATAAGGAGTGGGCGGACATCCTGACCGCCCTTGCCCCCATGTCCGCGGCCACCCGGGGCGCCATTGCCTTCCTGCGCTGGACCGCGGCCCGCCGCAGCGAAGCCATCAAGCTGCGCTGGGAAGATTTGGACTACAGCAAGCAGCGGCCCGAGGCCACGTTCCGGGACACCAAGAACCCCAAGGGTGGCAAGCCCATCCATCGGACCATCTTCCTCACTCCTGAAGCGGTTGCGGTGCTGGACACCCTGACCAAGGAGCTCCACGCCGCCAAGCTGCGCAAGGATCGCATCCCGCCCTCCCCCCAGAACCCGCCCGCCGTGCGCCCCAGCTCCGGTTTTGTCTTCAGCTTGGACGAGGGCAAGACCTCGATTGCCTCGGACACGCTCACCCAGGCCTGGGGACGCGCCCGCGAACAAGCGGGGGTGACCGACGCCACCCTGCACGACCTGCGCCACACCCGCATCACCGAGCTGGCCAACTTGCTGCCCATGCACCAAGTCATGCAACTCTCGGGGCACAAGACCACCCAGATGCTGACCCGTTACTACAACCCTGACATGCAAGATTTGGGCGAGCTTTTTGAGGTCACGAAAGCAGCGGCTGAAAAAGCCCAGCGGGACTACTTGAAAAAGACGAGGAAGAAAAACGGCAGTTGACTTCGCCCTTGTGTGTGCTATGGCTTGCAACGGGGCAGGGTTTCTTACTCCTTTTTCCCTGCCCCACTAAGCCCCCGAGCTGCTGGTCTCCTCCCCCGGTCGTTCGGGGGCTTTTTGCTTTAGCCCGCTTGCGCTTTCCTGAAAATCCACTACCCCTGAAAGCATCTATCTACCTTTCTGGGAGGAAAGCATGCAACCGCGCTTTGCCATCGCCGTCGTTCTGGCTTGCCTGACACTGGCTGGGTGTTCGACCGTTCAACCCAACCCCAAGCCCAGCAGCCCTTGGATTTTCCAAACCCCGAAGCCGCACGGCGCCATTTACCGATTCTTCCACCCTAAAAGCGAAAGGATGTGGAAAGGGGTTTCCCCAGCGCTGCGGGAAAAGGTGGAAGCCGTCCAAGCCCAACTGGCCGCGGAAGGGTTTGATGTGCGGCCCGTGGAAGGGTATCGAAGCCCCGAGCGTCAGGCGGCCCTGCTTGCCTCCGGGTCTGGCGTGACCAGCGTTGGGGCATTCTCCAGCTGCCACAACTTCGGGCTGGCCCTGGATGCCGCCGTGTTCGTCAATGGGGAGCCCAGCTGGAACTTGGACGATGCCCATGTGATGGCCGGCTATCAACGCTTTGGGGAGCTGGCGGAGATCGTGGGGCTGAACTGGGGCGGCCGATGGACCAGCCCGAAAGACTACCCCCACGTCGAGCTGAAAGCCGAGTGCGGCCAGGCCAAGTGGGCCTACCGGCAGGGACGCAAGCCGGGCGCGTTTCCTCCAGTGACCGGGACACCCTCTTCTGAAGTGCTGGCCCGGGCGCTGGCTCCGGCCTGGTGTCCTGCTGGCATGGAAACGGAGTGTCTGGCGTGGGGCAATGAAAACCGGATGGCCTGGAACTGGACGCTCCCGCGTCGGGTTTGTTTTGCGACCTTTCCTAACACATTGAAAAAGATCGGATGATCGCCTTGCGGAAATGAAATCGCCTGCTATGGATGAAGTATCAATCCATACTCGGAGGGTTTTCATGGCTTCGCTTCGCATTTCGATTTTGACGGCTTTGATGGGGGCCGCGTTGTTTTCCTCACCATCGTTTGCTCAAACCGCCACGGGGACCGGGGCCACGGCTTCGGACCCCAACTCGACGGCGACCGGGGAATACGCCCAAGCCTTAGCCCCGAATGCCACTGCAACGGGTGCCTATGCCAATGCCTCCGGGAACGGGGCCGTCGCCACCGGTGTTCAAGCCACCGCCTCCGCAGACAACGCGGTGGCGTCGGGCACGAATGCCCAAGCGTCCGGCGCGAACTCCATTGCGACGGGCCAAGCCGCGAATGCCACGGCGGTGAACGCCGTTGCGGTAGGCACGCTGAGCTACGCCGGGGGCGAAGCGGCCATGGCCCTAGGAGCGCAATCCGCGGCTACCGGCGTCCATTCGTTGGCGGCCGGCGTGCAGTCACAAGCCAGTGGAGACCTGTCCATGTCGATGGGCTACTTCAGCCGGTCGCGAGGCAGCGCATCAATCGCGCAAGGCAACTTGGCCCAAGCCAATGCCGATCATGCCGTCGCCATTGGCTCCTCTACGGTCGCCGACGCGCGCCAGTCTGTCGCACTGGGCACCGGGGCTGAAGCGCGCGGGCAAGACTGCGTTGCCTTGGGCTCTCATAGCCGCTGCTGGGCCAGTGACGAAGTCAGCGTGGGATCCACGTATGAGGACGGGGGCCAGAGCACCCGCCGAATCACGAACGTTCGGGCCGGCACCTCAGACACCGACGTCGCAAACCTCGGACAGGTCCGTCAGGCGGCCCAAGCGCTGGGCGGTGGTGCCACGTTCGTTAACGGCAACTTTGTCGCGCCCATTTATCAGTTCCGCAGCGGTGCCACGCATCAAACTGTGGGAGCCGCTTTGGACGACCTGGATGGACGGGTGACTTTCCTTGAACAAAACCCAGGCAGCGGTTCCGGCACGCCCGGCCCGCGCGGCGCAGATGGGTTAAGCGCCTACGAGGTGGCGTTGGCCAACGGCTTCCAAGGCAATGAACAAGATTGGCTGGCAAGCCTGAAAGGGGAGCCAGGGGTCCAAGGACCTGCCGGCACGGATGGGGTGGACGGAGCCACCGGGACCGGCTCGGGCTCGATTGCAAAGGCGGGCAAGAACGTCGAAGTCACCACGAACGCGGACGGAAGCCAAACCGTTGCAGTCAGCGACAACGTGCAACTGTCGGACGCTGGGTCGCTGAGCGTCGGCTCGACCGCGGTCAATGCCCAAGGCGTCTCCATTCAAGGTGGTCCCTCGGTTACGACTGCGGGAGTCAATGCCGGCAATCAACGCGTGACCAACGTTGCTCCGGGGCGCATCGAGCGCGACTCCACGGATGCCGTGAACGGTGGGCAGGTCTACGAAATGCAGCAGGTGTGGGATGACCGCTGGACGGAAACCGACCGCCGCTTCCGTCACCAAGATCGCCGAATCAATGGCCTGGGGGCGCAGATGGGCGCGATGACCCAGATGGCGACGGCTGCTGCGCAGAACGGCGGGGCTGCCATCGGCCAGGTGAACCTGAATGTCGGCGTTGGCTTCTCGGGTGGCAGTGCTGCAATGGCCGTGGGCTGGGGAGCACGAGTCAGCGAGAAGGTCAGCGTCTCGGCGGGCCTGTCCTTCGGCTCTGGCAACAAGCCGGTGGCCGGGTTCGGCCTGAGCATCAACCTGGGGCGTTAAACGATTGCGTGGTGGAAAACGGAGGTGATCGTATCTCGGCAAGGGCCCTTCGGGGCCTTTGTTCGTGGCGAGCCTTGACGAATCGGATCTTTCTTTTATGGGTATGTAGGTATACCCATCTTGGGAGGACCTTTGAACTGGAAACGCAATCAGAAATACCTGTCCCGCCCACGCCATCTCTACGGCTTGTTCTTTGACAACGGGTGCTGCTACGTGGGGCAGACCGTCGACTTAAACCAACGCGAGCAGCAGCACCGCAGCGCTCGTGGGGGCTGGCAGGGGCGCCGATTCTCGTTCGTGCCGCTGTCGAGCATGACCGGCACCCAAGCCGATGCGGAGGCTCACGAATACGCTTGGCGTTACAAAGCCTTTCAGCATGGCTGGCGAATCTATAGCAAGCCACCGGGCATTCTTATCCGCGATCCCCGCAGGCGCACCACTGGTTACATGAAGTCCTTGGCGGCGGGGTATGCGTGGCCCGAGGCGGTTCCGCGCCGCTCGGCGGGGGCCCCGTCGTCCCTGGCTTGGGGGTTCTTCAAATGGCTGTTCCTCTACCCCTTCCTTTTCGGCGTGGCGGTGATAGTGCTGCAGGCCTTGGTCATGGCCCAGTAAAGCAAGGGCCCCGGCGGAAGCCGCGGGCCGCCCCTGCCCCACCCTCCATGCGCTTTTGACGTTGCTTTGGTGTCAAAAAGAACGCGGCCAGTGGCCGCGCCTCAAAGCAAAAGCAGTGTGGAGAGAAAAGCACATGGGCGGCATGGCCGCCCAGCCTGCTGCTCACAACGAGAAGCCCTGCGTGTGTTTCGGGGACTGCGCCGGCAGCTTGGGAGAGGCTTGGCGCGCCCGCCGCAACGGCTCCAGCACTTCCAGCAGCCAACGGGCCTTGTGTTCGCTCTCGCTCCTCTGCGGTTTTGGGCGTTCCGCGTGCTCCTTCAGCAGCGCGTCGAGCTTGCCTTGGATGCGCGTTCGCTGAGCGGCTGGGCGTTGAGCGGTGGGGCGTGCAGCTGCCCCAGGGGGCTGGACAACCGGCCGTTGCGGATCGTCTTTCAGTCCCGCGTCGAGCACGGTCGCTTTGAGGCGTTCCATGCCCAGGCGTTCGCTCAACCGCTCCACGTCATCGGACGTCGCATACATGCGGTAGGAACCCTTCGTGAGTCGGGTGTAGGCCACCAGGGCGCTGTGGGCGTCGAGCATGCCCAGGTTCGCCAGGTGGTAGATCTCCCGCTTACCTTGGCCCTGGCTCTTGTGAACCGTCCCGGCATAGGAATGCGTCAGTGCTTTCATTTCGAAGCTGTTGAACGTCAATCGCCGGCCATCGGCCTTGGTCTCCGAGCGAATGGAAACGCTGATGTCGTAGCCGCCCACCCTTGAGGGCTTGATGTTCTCCACCACCGCCTGCGTGCCATTGATGACCCCCAGGTCCTTGTTCTTCGCGGTGAAGACGATCTGATCGCCTTTGGACAACGCCAAGTCGAACTTGCGCCCCTTGTCCCGGGCCTCGATCACCACTTCGTCCTGGCCCAGCTCTCCCCGTTCTTTCAACCCAGCCCGGATGCCCGCATTGAGCGCGGCCACGTCTGCACGGGTGTGGGCGATGACCAACTTCTCCTGCATCGGGGTTGGGTCTTCGAAGTATTCGTGCAGCAAGCGCTCGCGGGCGTCCTTCTCCGTGGCCGTTTCGCGGATGGTGTCGAGCAACCGGGCCTTGATTTCGTTGCCCTTGTCGAGGGTCTGGGCCCGGGAACGGCTGGCCTTTTTCAGATCGATGATCTGACCGCTTTCGTCCGTGGCGTAGAACGACAACGCGGTTTCTCGGTCTTCCTGTTTGCCCTGGCGTCGGATCTCGGTGAGCTTGGCATCGCCGACCGCTTGCTTGGTCAGCTGAAAGCCCGAGCCCGCCCCGATGGGCTGAAGCTGTTCCACGTCCCCCTGCATGATGACCTTCGCCCCCGCCTTGGCCGCGTAGCTGAAAAGCTTGTGGGTGTTGCGCGCATCGACCATGCCTGCCTCGTCCACCACAATGACGTCCGTCTTGCGGAACTGCATCTTTCCGTTGTCCAGGTCATGGAGCATCTGCGCCATGCTCACGCTGGACATGCCGCTTTCCGCCTCCAGCTTCTCGGCCGCGGCGTTGGAAACGCAGACGCCCAGCAACTCGAATCCTTGGGTTTCGTAAGCTGCCCGAAAACACTCACTGATCGTCGTTTTACCGGTTCCGGCGAGCCCGGAAAGATTGACCACGCCCCCGCTGCCCTGGGTGATGTGGTCCAGCGCGTGGCGCTGCTCCTTGGAGAGCTGAAAGCCCTTGGCCTTCTCGTAGTCTTCCACCACCCGGTCCACGTCGGCCTGGGGCACGTGGTGATGGGTTTCCTTGGCTCGCTCAATCGCGAAGGCCACCACCTCCTGCTCGATCTGGAGCATCCACGGGGCGCAGTAGCGCTCCTGGGTATGCCGCCTTGCCAGCGAGTCGCCCTTGTCGTCGTCGTGCAGGCGCATGGGGTTGACCAGCACCAGGCCGTGCTCCTTCTTGAACGCTTCAACCAAGCTGTAGAGCTCTGGCACGGTGACGCTGCCGGCGTATTCCTGGCCCAAGACCTCCAGGAGATTGTGGTCGCAGAAAATGGCGTCCGTCTCGTGGAGCCGCTCCAGCAGTTCTGCCGGGGATTTTTACTCCATTTCGTGCGCGTTGCCCTTGGCTTGCTTCAAGCTTGCCGTGGATACGTCGAAGTCTTTCAGCGTGTCCTGCCAGTGCGCGATCAGCTCGTGGTAGGGCGGCTCGTCCTTGTCTTTGCGCGTGGCCAACGTGGCCTGCTGATTAGACACGTTGTGCTTGGCTGCGTAGGCCAGGATTTCCTTGCGGCGGTTGCCGTAGCGATCCGTCACCTCCTCGTCCAGACCCGCGATCCGAGCGTAGACGCGCCCGGTTTCCTGGCCGTCGTCGTCCAGTTCACGGATGCGGTCCACTCCATACCCCAGCGCCTTCATTCCTTGGTAGAGCTCTGTCTTGTAGACCTCGTCTATGGCTTTGCGGTAGCGGAAGATCTCTTCAGCAGAGAGGCTGGCCTCGCCACCGTCACTGCCCAGGCTGAGGTTGTAAAGCAGGTTGTGGGTGTGGAGGCTGGGCCCCATCTCGCCGGTCGCCTCATCGGTTCGGGCGGCGTAGTGGTGGTGAGAGCTCCAGATCAACCCATCAACCCCGATGACATCCTTGCCGGCCTTGTTGCGGCGAGTTTCGGACATGGCTTCGAAGGCTTCCATCGCCCTCTGGACCGCGTTGCGGTGCGCAGCGTGGATGGCTTCTTGTTCTGCGGGGTCAGAAGCCAGGGCAAACGCCACGCTGACATCCAGCGGCGCGGAAATGGTCATGTCGTAGCCAATGCGATGCCCACCTGCCAAGTAAGTCACGTCTTTGCCGTCCTTCTGTAGCGGCTTCCCCGTCTTGTCCTTCCTCACCCGGATCTGGCCGCGGTCGCCCGCGTTGTGGCATAGCGCACGCCCCGTCTTGGGGTCGAACCCATCGGTCAGTGGGAGCATCAGCTCCTTGGTGGCGCGCTGCTCGGCCAGGCCCAGGTGTTTCGCCAGGCCCCCATAGAACCGGGATTCGGCTCCATCGCTTGGTGCTGGCAAGTCGTAGTAACCCACCACCTGTCGAGCCTTCTCCCTAGCGAGTTCCTGGGCAAGCAGGTAATCAATGGACGCGCAGCCACCCTGGGTTCCGCTGGCATTTCGCTTGAGTGTGGTTCGGTTGATCATGGGTCCCCCAGTGCATGTTCTCTTCCACATGCTTAGCAGAAATGCTCGAATGAGCAATACGGTATAGGGGCTTCACGTGATCTATTTCTTCATAGAAGAGACCAACGAACAGGTAAAGGTTGGACGTGCCAAGAACATTGAGCGACGTCGTAGGAATCTACAGACAGGCAACCCAAGGGAGCTGCAACTCCTAGGGTGGATTCGCACTGATGACGATGTGCGTATCGAAAGGGAAATACATCAACGCCTCAATATCCTCCGTGGTCGAGGCGAGTGGTTTCACATCGACCCAGCTGATGTCCTTCCAATCCTGTCGCACTATGGCATTGACGGCTTCGTAGGGACAACGGAGGACTCATTCGCCATCGTCGGCCATGACCGAGATGGCATACCTGAATACATGGGTGTCTGGAACTGGGGAGACTTGGAGTTCGAGGAGTGCTGCCCTTTTTGCGGGTCTTTCTGCGGCATGCACTTCCAAGACGCTTCTCACATGTATCACTGCATCAACTGCGACCGACTTGAGAGTTTCGAGTTTTTGTCACCGGACTACGGTCGGGAGGATGAGGAGAGCGATTGATCTATTTCCGAAAGATCGCCTCCAGCTCGTCATTTGAAACCGCGCGGAGCTTCGGCGGCGTGGCACCGCGTTTTTGCAGCTCCGCGGCGACCTGGTCGGCGGTCATCTTCAAGACCCGCTGGACCTCTGCGGCGCTCTGCGCGTCGCTCGGGGGCATGGGCTTTTGCTCCACCGGGCGCGCGCCCTGCTTCGTCCACCGTGCCCGCTTCTGTCCATCTCGAACCTTCGGATAGCTCACGCCAGGCCAGTCCAGCAAGAGTGGGTCCCGGCTTGTCTGCACAATGGCCCGGATGCCCCAACCCTCGGAGCCATAGGCGCTGCCATTGCGTGGGCCCAAGTCGTCAGTGAGCCGCCCCGGCGGAACAACGGCTTTCGACTCCTCGTGGACGGTTGCTTTTTCGTCGTGGGTCCGCCAAGCCACGGTGCGCTTGCCTAGGTTCCGGGAGATTTTTTCCCGGGTCTCGCCCACCTGGAGCTGACACACGATGTGTGTGCCGACCAACCCAGAAAACGCCTGAGCCGTCTTGTCACCGTAGACCTTCTCGACTTGGCTCCAGTCCTGCACGGCCATGCAGGCCACCACGCCTTTCGACCTGCCCAGGGCCAGCAACGGCTCGATGTTGAGCTTGCCGGCGGAAGTGAGTTCGTCGAAGAAGAAGCCCAGGAAGCGCCCTGCTTCGTCATCTGGCAGCGAGGGGCCGATGATTTCCGGCACCGCGCAGTTGATCATGGCCGAGATGTAACTGCGCGCCAGCACCTCGTCCGGGCCCGATTGAACGATGACCTGCTTCCGGCCCTCATAGGAATCTTTGATCCAGTCGAGCATCGAGAACATGCGGTCCGGCTTGCGCTCCGGCCACGCCAAGGCCAGGCGCTCGATGACCGCTGTTCCGTTGGCGAGCACGGCCATGCAGCTCGATGTGGTGTTGCTGTCGGGATTGGAGATGAGCGCGGCGGCGCGGGGATAGTGGATTGAAAGCGCTTGGGACATGGGTCCGGCTGGGCGGGCAACCAACGCGGCCAACTCTGCCCACCCCCAGCTCTTGCCCTTCGTGGCCTGGAGTTCGCGCACGCACCCTTCCAGCAAGGCTTGCGCCGCAGACGCCCAGAATGCGCCGCTGCCCTCCTCCGGGGGGATGATGCTTTGGGAGAACGCGGCGGCTTGGGTTTGCGTCGCTACGTCCCGGCCAACGTCCCAGATCCAACTGCGTTTGTCGAAGGGGCAGACGATGACCGGGTGCTTAAAAATGGACGTAAAGTCCCCTTTGATGTCGTAGATGAAACTTTTCTTTTTGAGACGGACCGTTTGCTCCAGCAGGTGCTTGAGGATGACGCTCTTACCGCTGCCCACGCTGCCGTAGATGAACATGTGCCGGGCCAGCAGCTTCTTGCTGACCACCCAAGCCGGATGTAGCGACAACGCATGCAGCTCGTCCTCTTGCTCTTTCTTCGTCAGCGAACGGCGACGGGCTTCAGTCAGGGCTTCTTTCCCCTGCAGCAGTTGAGCGCCGGACACATGCCAAGTATTTGAGCGCGGGATGAGTCCCCGTCGTGTCACCCAAGCCGACGCCCACCCTGCCAAGCCCGCCGCAACTCCGACCCGTGCCAACGTGCCAAACGTGGCCTGCTCCTTGGCCACCTCCCAGAATGCAGCGGCAGGCTCTCGGAATGAGATGGTGCCGGTGGCAAGGTTCCCCAGCGCTGCCAGGCTGCCAGTCAGTGCCTGACCGAAGTTCATCAGTGAGTGTGAGGATGGGATTTGCCAGCCCAGCCAGAGCGCGGCCGGATACGTCAGGGCAGCGATGACCGAACCGAAGAGCAACGCTTGGGGCCAGTGGCGAACCTCCCGCGAAGGCTCGATGCTCGACGGGACCGTCCAGCTCCAGCAGTCATAGACCGAGGGCTTGCCCATGCTCCCTCACCCGATGCACGTCCCCCGGCTTGCGGCCGGCGTTGTCGAGCCGCCCGGGGTCCGCGCCTGCGGCCATGAGCTCCAAGCAGCATTGCGCGCGTTTGTGCTTGGCCGCCAAATGTAGGGGAGTCTCCCCACGGGGGTTCCCCAACGCTGGATCCGCGCCGGCCTCAATCAACCGACGAACGATGCTGGGGTGGCCGTGGCGCGCGGCGAGGTGTAGCGGCGTCTCGCCGTTGGCGTCGGGCACATTGGGCTCGGCCTGCATGCGCAAACAGGCCTCCACCCCGTCGAGGTTCCCGGTCGTTGCGTTCTCGCAAAGCCACGTCTGCCAAGGGGCTCCGTATAGCCCCAAGTGCGGGGCGTGCGCATGGGCTGCTGCCAGCACCTGGCTACCATGCATCGTGGTCAGCGCTCCTCCATAGGTTGCCTTGACGTGGTCCGCCGCCAACCGGGCTTGGGCATCGGGGACCTCAAACCGCCGGAGCAGTTGGGCGATGTCCAGAGGCGGCTGAGACGGCAACGGCAGTTCAGGCAGGACTCGGAGGGTCTGGAGCTGCTTCGCTGCGGCACGGTTCGACTGAACCTGGTCGATGGATTCCCGCAGTTCTCTCAACAGCCCATCCCGCTGCTCGGCCGGGAGCAAGGCGTAAGCGGAGGCTAGGGGCTTGTGGCCCAGCACGCCTGCATGGATGGCTGCGTCGAGCGGGTGAGTGGACAGGTCCGGATCGACCTGAAGCAACGCGGCGTGGCCGCCCTGCCCCAGCTCCAGGGAGATGCGGCTGGAGAAACGGCTGGGGGTCATCACCCAGTCAAAACCCGCGTCGGTCTGGGTGTCCAACCCGAAAACCTGGGCCTCTCGGCAAAACCGCGTGGCCAGGTCCAACACTTCCCGCGCATCGGCGGCAGCGGCGGCCTCGTGATGCTTCCCGTAGAACTGGGCCAGCGTCAGGGGGTGGAGAATGGGATGAAGCAACGGCTCGTGGGGACGATTCAAGAAATCGCCCCCACCGGGGTTGCCTACTGGGTTGTCGTGTTGGGGTTCCATCCCCTTTGCATACCGTCTTTTTCGGTTTTGGCAATCAGCAAGCGATCTTGATGATGAAAGCCGCGCCAATCAAAACCCCGGTTTGCAGGAAAAGCGAAACGGTGTGCAGATCCATCTGCTCCAAATCCTCCTTCAACCACGTCATCATGCCAGCAACCCCGCCACGTTGGCGGCCACGTAGCTCACCACCGAAAACGCGCCCAAAGTGATCAACAGGTTCCCCACATTGTCCACGGCATACTCGTAAGCATCGGCAAAAATATACATAGGGACCCCCCCCGGTTGTGTTTAACTGATTACAGCCAACCACATCTCACAAAACTGGCAACCCTGAAAATCTCGATTGATCGACACTTTTGATGTTTAGTCAAAACCTTTCTTCTCTTTTCCAACCCCCACCCCGCCGCTTTTGACGTTTGCTTTTATGGGTAGATCGATCCACTCACAAACAAGGGAACGCGCCCAACAAAAAGGGCCCCGAAGGGCCCTGGATGCGGCGCGGGGAATGGACCGTCATTGACGGTAGATGTTCTTCTGGACTTGGGCCTCGTGCTTGTCCCAGTCGAAGTTCGCCTCATAGCGCTTCATGAAGTCTGCTTCCTTCTTCGCGCTGGCGGCGTAGTGCGCGTAGCCCAACTTACCAGGCCCGATGGTTTGCTGCCGCTGGGCCGCAGTCAGCATGGGGATGTTTTCCCCCAAGGATTGCCCCCCGTCCTTCTGCTGGCGCTTCTGTCGCCATTCGTCCACGGTGCTGAACACCACTTGGGCGTGCTTGTCTTTGGGCGCGTCTTCAGCGCGCTGCTGCACCTGTGCGTGCAAGCGCTCTCGTGCGTCGGTGATCTCGTCGGGCTTGGCTTGCTTGGCCCAGTCCAAAACGGCTTGTTGCTTCTCCTGGATATCGGCCTGGTCCTTCGCCAGCGACTGGTCGAAGACTGCTTTCTTCTGCGGTTGGTGGTCGTTTGGACGCTCTCCGGCCAGCTTGGCTCGCCGTTTATCGCGAGCGCCCAGCAGGTCGTTGAAGACGTCGAAGTGGGCATTGCTCATAAAGTCCTCCTTCAAGGAAATGGATGGTTAGGTCAGCATTGATCGATTTTGGGAAAGGGCAAGGGTTGCCTTGCCCTTTTTGGGCTCAGTCGTTGGGCATCATCTCGGCCAAGTCCGTGCGGCTCACGCCTGCCCGGCAGAGCGAGACAATCGCATTGCCGCGTGCAGCGGTCAGGGCCGGGTATTCCTCTTCCAGGAAGAGCGGCAGGACCTCCCGCTTGCCCCCTGTGGGCATGTCGATGTCCCGTGCCAGCTCCTCTTGGCCCACCGTGTCTTCAGCCCCGACGCGCCATTTGCGCCCCGTCGCCGGATCCACGCGAAGCGCGCTCAAGCGGCCTGCGCCCTGCATCAGCATTTGCTCGTAGGCCGCTGCATAGGGGTGGTTCGGGTCGTTGAGAACGCTGTGGCGGAAGTTGGTCAAGCCACCCGAGAAATCGATGCCACGCGTCGGCTCCTTGAAGGTGGTCAACTGAGCCTTGCCCAGCCGCTTCATCAAGTAGTTGCGTGTGACAAACGAGTGGTTGAGCGCGATGACCGATTGCATGGTGTTGGCCAGCAAATCGGCTTCGTTCTCCGACCCGTAGGTGTTGATAAGGCTGTCGTGGCCCTGCACCGCGATCACCGGCATCAACCCCAGGCTTCGGGAGGTGCTGAAGAGCAGCACGTCGTCCGAAGTCAGCAGCAAATGCGCCTCGTCCATCATCAGCAGCACGTCGGTTTGGCCCGGCAGCATTTCGCGCCACTTGTCGCCGTGCGCCCCGCGTGCCCGAATGCCGTTCATGACACGCTGCTTGAGCAACCGCTGCATCATGTCGCCCGCTTCGCCGAACTGCGTGGGGGGCAGGAACAAGCCCACGAACTTTCCGTAAAGCGCTTGGGAGACGTCCACTTCCCCACGTTCAACGGAATGCCACGGGATGTCATCCGCCGTCCGGAGCTTTTCACCCCGAAGCAGTTTTTCGATGAGCCCCCGCGAGTTCAACGTGAAGGACTGGCGCTGCTCCTTATGCATTGCGGGAACGCCCAGCAATGCCCATTCCAGCGAGCTTTGCAGCTGGGACATGGGACGCAGCAAGTCGGGATGGACGGTCTCGAACCGGGTGGCCAAGCGGTTGTGGTAGTCCCGGGAGTAGGCGGCATAGGCCTCCCGCTCTTCGTCCGTGCTAGACGTATCCGGGCGCTCCAACCCCAACCAGTTCACCAACTCCAGCACGCGAGCGCTGGCAATCTCCCCGCCACGCGGGGTCGGCACCACCTGCTCGACCATCGCCAACAGCTTTGCATGGTGGAATGGGGTGTAGAACCAGTTCCGGGAAGCCTCCGCCACAATCGCGTAAGTGCCCATTTGCTCTTCCACGCGCGCCAGCGCCGCTTCCAGGTCTTCCAAGCCCATGCCGCGCTTCTCCAGCTCTTCCCGCTCCAACAGCATCATCAACCGGGCGTGCTCCAGCCCTTCCAGCTTGGCGATGCAGAAGTTTCGGTAGGCCTGCTCATGCTGGCATGCGGCTTTTAGGATGATGCCGGTGTGGAAGAGGAAGGCGTCGCCACCATCGCTCCAGAGCTTGGACTTCTCATCGACCTTGCCACCGGTCGCGCCGCGAAGAGCCTTGGTGATTTGATCGGGCTCCAGGCCCTCGTAGGGGGCCACCGACATGCCTGCGCGCACGACGATATCAAACGCGTCCTTGCCCAAATCGGAGATGATGGCGCCGTCCTTCGCGTCCAGGATGAGTGCTCCACCCCCGCTGCGCTTCGCATCAAGAACGGTCTCGCCCGCGGCGCTCCCCTTCAGTTCATTCCGCAGTCCTACGGCCAATGCGGACTCGCGATAGCGACGGGCCAACGGCCGCAGCACGCTGAAGGACTTGCCCGAACCGATACGCCCGTAGACGATCAGGCCTTGGGTCAGGTCGCGCCAGGACAGCATCATCACCGTGCCCTTGTCCGGCGCAAAGCCATGGCCGCGGTCGTTCAGGTGACCAGACGCTCGACCCACCTTCAAAAGCGGGGTCTTGTCGCGCAACGCTTCGGCAGCCTGCTGCTCGCGGGCCTTCACGTGGGACTTGGACAGGGCCCCCTGGGTCGCCAGGTTGTTGTCCAAGTTCTGCAGATAGAGGCGAGCGGCCGTTTGAACGAAGTTGCCTTCCGTGAACTGCAGGGCATACATGGCCGCGATCACAAACGCCACGGCCACGCCCATTCCGTCCGGGAGAAGGGAGCCGATCCCCACCAGGGCCAAGATCACCACCATCCACTTCATCATCTGAATGAAGCGCTCGGCGGTTCCGCCCAGCACGCCCCGGTGGGGATGCGAGGCCGCACTCAGGAAGGCCGCGAACAACAGCAGGCCAGGAATGGTCAAGATCAGAAGAACGATGCCCGCCATTTTGGCAAAGCCCGCAGCGACCGCCATCATCCCCGCTCCCGTGTTCATCGGGTCAACCGCTGCTTGCCCCATGCTGGCCGCGTCCACTTGGAGCGCGGACGACAACGCCGCCGAAGCGGTTGCAATCAGCACGGGCAGCACCATCAGGGCCAGGCCCTTGAAGGCTTCCTTCATCCCTTCCGCTTGCTTCAACGCAACAAAGTAAGGAATCGCGGCCAGCAGCACCACGTAACTAAAAGCGCCAATGAGCGAGCCCAAGAAGTATTGAACCGCACCGATCAGCGGGAAGGCCAGATACATCAGCGAGGTTGCAGTGCTGTCGCCGCCCAGCGCCATGTCGTCCCCCAGCACGAAACCTTCGGCACGACGTCCTTCCTTGGTGATGATCATGCGGGCCTGGGTGTTGCGCAGATCCTCCGGAACCTTCGGCCACCACGGATGGAACTGGTCCAGATCCAGTTCTTCGGGCACAACCAGTGCCATCTCTTTCTCGTCGAAAACAGCGCCCGCTTCGACCGCCATGTCTACGTCCTCCGGGGGAACGTCCAGCACGCGGCTCTTCACGCGGTCGCTCACGTCAAAGCGCCCGACCAAGTTTTCGTAGCGGTCATTGCCGTCCAGAATGATTTGCTCCAGCGTGCTCGACGCTTGATCGTCCTTCTTGAACAGCTTGCGGCCAATACCGACCGTCCAATCCATCAGCGATAGCAACATGCTCAGTGCCTCCCGTTGTTGTTGTTGTTGGTTTGAGATAGCGCCTGACACGCCACGATTTCCTGAGGCGTGATGGTGCCGCTCGTCCATTTCTTTTTGCACTCGTTCAACGACAACGAGGGCGCGAGTTGGATCGCCGCCGGCGAAGGGCGTGTTCCTTTCACTTTGTTGACGACCAATGCCCCAAAGCAAAGGGCCACGCACGCGGCGGAGGTGACAAGAAAGCCGGCTTTGGACACATGTTTTTCGCTGGCGTGCCGAACCTGGCTGGCGCGCAGGCCGTCCATCCTCCAGGCATCAAAGTCCTCATCGTTTGCCACCGGCATCTTCCGGTCCGCCCGCAGGTAGTAATACGAGGTCAGGACGTTCTCTCGGCAATCGGAGAGCCCAAATCTTTCTGGGTTACCAATGAAAAATCGCCCATGCAGGTTGAGCCACTTCGATCCGAAGTGGAGCTTTCCGGGCTTTCGATACTGCGTAAACAACCACCCAAACATTTTTCCTCCCATCTTTCATGGATACACATTCTTTCTAGCAAGGCTTTCGATAAGCGCAAGCACCTCACCTGATCTTTTCTGCCCACGCGTCGATATCGCTGTTGGCTTGGTCCTGCCAATCGTTTTTCGGCTCGGGTTTAGCAACAGGCTTGGGGGCCGGCTTGGGCTTTGCAGCTGGTTTCGAAACCGGCACCGGCTTTGACGCCGGGGCAGTTGCCGGGGTCTGGGCCTTAGGTGGCTCTGCCAGCACCGGGGCTTCCACAACCGGGGCAGCGACCGCGGCCTTCTCTTCCACCGGGGCAGTCACGGGCTTGGGCTCCTCGACCTGGGGCGGCGCGGATACAACCGGAGCAACTGGCACGGCGACGGGGGCCGGGGCAGTCACTGCTGCAGCCGGTTTGTCTTGGAGCGGAGCGGTTTCGCTGGAGCGGTGAGTGGTCCACCACGCCAACGCCCCACCCAGCACAAGGACGGCCACGCCCGACCCAGCCAGAAGTTGCCAGCCCTTCTTGTTGCTGGCCTTCGCCGACGCCTCACCGGCCGGATTGGCCTTGAGGGCTTCCGGTTTCACCGGGGCCCGGGTCGACGTCGCCTTGGGGGCCGGTGCCGGGGCTTGAGCTGACTTGCTCGGTTCGGGGTTCGGAACAGACGGGGCCACCAGCTCGGCCGGCACTGGAGCGGCAGGCGTTGCGTCCACGGCTTCACTGACGGCAGGCGCAGGAGCGCTGACCGGCTCTTTGATGACAGGCGCGGGGCCTGCTTCTGGTTCTGGTGTCGGCTCGGGAACCACCTCCTCAACAACCGGCTCGGGCGCTTCGGGAGCGGAATCAGTTTGAACGGGCTCGGGCTCAATCACCCGCGGCTCGGGCTGGGCAGTCGCTTCTTGCTCGACCAACGCTTGGGCGCGCTCGGCCTCCAAGCGCGCGTTCTCGGCGGCTTCGGCTTCCCTGCGCGCCTTGGCCTCTTCCGCACGCCGGGCCAACGCTTCTTGCGCCTCTCGCCCCTTCTCAGCGGCGACCGAGGCCGCTTGCTTGGTTTTGTCTGCCAAGGCTTTGCCAAAACTTGCAGCCAGCCGGCCTGCGGTTTTCAAGTTTTCTTTTGTCGCATCGCTGACGAGCTTCTCCGCGTCCGTGGGCGCGGTGGTCTTGGCTTGTGCTGCTTTGGCGAGCAGCTCGCGCTGCTTGCGTTGTTTGATGAGTTCTTCGGGTGTCATGGTTCCTCCCAGGCGCTTGAAAAAGATTTGAGCCAAGGGGCTTTCGCCCCCCAGCTCTCGGTTGGCTTAGCGAACGTCGGGGATCGGCGAAACCGTGATGGCGTAATCGCCCCGGCCGCACTGGTCATCGACCGTGGCGTTCTGAAGCGCGCCGCGCTTTGCCAGCTCAACGACCGGCACCTGGCACACGGCGGTGTCCGCACCGCTGAAGGAGACCGTCAGCTTTTCCTTGCTCGCCTTCAGGAGCGCGGCCAGCTTGTCCAGCGTGGCAGCGGTCTTGGCACTCACCGGCTGCATGTCAGCGGCCGGATAACGGATGACCAGCTTGTCCAGGGCTTCGGCCTGGCCGTCCTTGGCTTCAACGGTCTTGGTATGCACCTGAGCATCCAGCCCCGCAGCCTTGGCAGCGTCGGCCACTGCTTGGGCTTCCTGGACCTGCGCGCGATACGACGCGACCCCGCCAACGACCGCGCCGGCAGCGCACGCCGTCAGGGCCTTGTCTTTCTTGCCGGTCAGCAGAGCGATGCCTGCACCGGCAGCGCAGCCAATCCCGCCCGCCTTGAACAGGCGCAGCTTGTCGGTCTTCTTCTGGGGTTCGGGCTGGGGGGTGTCCTGGGCAAACGAAAGCCCCGGAGCCAGCAACGCGGCGATGGTGAGAGTGAGGATGAAACGCTTCATGGGTATGCCTCCTTATGAGGTAGTTGGGAAAGGGGTTAGTAGGGCTTGGGAGGCAGGAACGCCGGATTGGCTACCGGCCCACGGCTTGCTGCTTTGGTGGCCGGTTGCTTGGAGAGGGTTTCGGCGTCGGGTTCTTGCTGCGCCAGGAACTGGGAAAACGCTTGAAGGGTTTTCACCACCAGGTCCTCGTTGGCCTGAAGCGCCGCGCTCTGCTCCGCTCGCAAGTCAGCCAGCGCGCTTTCTAGGGCAAGGGCATTCCGCGTTTCGGATTCGCGGACCGTGGCTCGGATGTCGCCCAACGCATCGGACGCCTCCAGCCCCTGAACCACGCCCCGGTTCTTTTCCAAGACCGCCAGGCGCAAATACTTGTTCAAGGAAACGCCTTGCTCTTTCGCGCAATACCGCGCGCTCTCCAACTCATCGGGAGCGATGCTGAAAGATTTGGTTAGAAGCGACGGACGACCCACTTAACCCCCTGCAATGAAAATCCATACCCAATGGATTAGCAGGAGTTTTTGGAAGCGCAAGTGGGCTAAGCCGTTTTTCTGCTGTTTTGCTGGGATGCCGGCCATTTTTCAGCCGAACTGTTGGCCAAGTTGTTAGCCAAGGCTAAAAGAAAGGCGCCGCAAGGCTTGGATGGGTGGAAACGCTGCGCGTTTCTAGCCAAGCCGGAAAAACACTTCAGTGCGACTTGTGTATGGCCTACTCCCTTCACCCTTCGGTAAACCTTGAACGGTGAATGGGCAGCCAATCTCTTTCCCCGCAGTCCTCCCCCCAGTTTTCGTTCCACCGATCTTGCTCTTCCGGTTTTCAGGGGTAGAAGTAAAGGAAAGTCCCAACCCTTAACGAACCCGGAGACCCCAGTGCCCCTCACTCCCGCCACGCTCAGCCGCTCAAAAACGTTTTCGCCAGCCCCCGCAGCCTTCCTCCCCACCCAGCCAGCTCCCCACCTCCCCACCGACTCCGTCCCCCCTGTCTCAAAAATCCGGGACCACCGTTTTCCCCACTCCCGCGCCCTGCCCCTGTTCGCTTTAGTCAAGCGGAGGCCAGCATGGGATCGCGTAAGTGGTTGGGTTCAGTCACGCTGCCGGGGTGTTCGGAAAGCCCTGTCTCCATCCGTTTTAGTCAACTCTGCTTGGGGGTTCGGGTGGTGGAGTGCTGCGGTTCTTGCTTCCCTTTCGGGTGCTTGGAAAGCCTTGAGTCAATCCGTTTTAGTCAAGCGGGCTGACCTTGCTCTCGTTCGCTGTCCCCCGGCTTTCGATCAACGGTTGCGGGTTGAGTGCTGGCCTGGGAACGGATCGGAGAAGCGGGTTGTTGGTTTGAGATCGGCGGTTGTTGGGACGGTTCGACAGGCCCGGAAAAGCGTTTTAGCCAAATCTTTTTCAGGTTCCTGCGCTCCCCCTCTGCCCCTGCCTGGGAATCCGGGTGCCGGGGCTTAGTTGAACGAGTCGGAGGTGCGCCGTGCTTGACCTTGCCCCCTTTGTGGATGCCATCGCCCGAGCGGATGCCCCGCTGGAAGGCAAGGCCAACGGCTGGCAACGCAAAGCTGTCTTGTCCGAGTTCGGCAACGCCTGCGCGTTCTGCTCCGCTCCTCTGGACCTGTCCTCTCCCAAGTCTTGGACGGCTACGTCGCTGGTGCCTGCGCAACTGGGAGGGCCAACTTCCGTGGTCGAAAACTGGGTGCCTGCCTGCCGTTCCTGCGCTGCTGCCAAGGGACTGCGAGACGTGGTTAGCTGGTCGGACTGGCAAGCGTCAGCGGCCCCTGACCGGGTTGCCCTGCTGACGGAGCGGCGGCGCTCTGCGTTGCTGTATGCAGAGAACCACCTCACGCCGTTGAGCCGGCACTCCAAGCGCGAGCGCGTGCTCTCCCACCTGTCGGCGCGTTTCTCAAAGCCCCGCTTCCGGGTCTACGCCTGGTCGGGTGAGATGGATGGGGAGAGCTTAGGCCTGGTGGGCTGGAGCACCCGGTCAGGCGATGCCTTGGCACTGAGCGAGGCCCTGCTGGCGTTACGAATGCGGGACGGGGGCGAGGTGCTGGCAGAGGGCCAGGTGACGCTTCTGCGGGTGCCGGTAGACGCGTTCCTGAGGGCCGTGTGGTCGCTGATTGAAGACCACGGGATCGTCGTGCAGCTGGACGTGCCAGGCGGCGGCCCGCTCGATGCAAACGAGTGGAGAGAGTGCTGGCGCCACCGAGTGATGGACCCTGTCAGTAACCACAAGCGCGTCCCGATGACCGGAGGCCCGTTGCTGCCTCATGCTCCCAAAGTGCTGTCCACCAACCCGGATTCGGTTCGGCGGCTGGCCCAGCTGAAGGCCGCTAAGCGGGCTGACCGGTTGGATGAAGCAGAGCTGGCGTATCGCGGGGCTATGGCCCGGAAGAGCAAATACCTGGAGCGGGTGAAGCGCGGCCTGGAGGCCCCGATGCCGCTGGACGAATACCGGGCGTGGAGCGATGAGGTTAGATCTCTACAGACTGTCTGGGCGCGATTGGTAAACGAGAGCACGGGCTAACGCTCGGCGCGAAATGCTGGCCTATGCACCAATGAGGTATTCGTTGCCCTTGATCTTCTGCAGGTAGGCCCACGTCCCAGACAGCGCCAGGTTCGAGGGGGTTGTTTGCAAGCGGAAGGCGCGATCACGGTAGGCATCGCCCGAGTCGCAGTAGGCGGTGATGAAGTCGTAGCCCTCCTTCCCATGGAAGCGGAACCGATCCCCTTCTACACACTTCAGCAAGGCCTCGGGGAAGCATTCCAGCACCTTGCGCCTCCCGAACTTGACGGTCAGCGTCGGCGGCCCGTCCTCGTCAAACACCACCTCGTATGAGCTTGCCTCGATTTTTAGCAGCTCGGACAGGTGATAGATGGTTCCATAGCCGTCGTTCTCCACCTCACCACACATGATCGCCATGCGAGCCACGGCCGGGAAATGCTCCCAGCGCCAGTTCTGAATCCTGTGGGGATAGGGGAACCAACGCTTCTCCAAGCACTCGGGCACTAGCGCGTGAAGTTTTTTGGCGTTGAACCGTGGGCTCCTTGAAACAATGGAGCCGGCTTGGGCGATCAGACCGCGGATCTGCTCCACGTCGAGGCTCTCCCCTTTCAGCCGCTCATCTGGGATACCGTGTGCCTTGAACGCCTCTTCCGAGGAAGGTCTGGCCACCTCCTGGTAGCCGGTATACATGGCAGCAGGACGCGCTTTGCCGTCCTGCCCCTTCTCGACCAGCACGCACATGATGTGAATGATCGGGTCATCTCGCGTCACGCCAGTTGTGTCGCACTCGACCAGGAGCACGGGGAAGTCGATGGGCTTGATCCTTGCCATGGTTACAGCATCCCTGACGCATGAGGCGGAAGTCGGTCTAAGCCCACATCCTACAGCTCGCCGGCCTCCGCCTCACCATTGGCTTGTTGGTAGAACCACCCTGCATAGGGAGAGTTCTTCACCAAGTGCCGGTTCCAATCCGGCTCCCCGTCCGTCCACCACACCGGGCCACGTTCGCCCAAGCCCGTTTTCGCGCTGTCCACGGCGCGCCGTGCGGCGGCGAGTGCTTCCCCATCCTGGTTGGCTTTTGCTGACTTCACGGCACGCCGGGCGTCCATCAGCTCGTGGACCAGTCGCTCCCTCTGCGGCTCGCTTAGGCCCGGGTTGGTGGTTCGCCAGAGGCGCCCGCGGACGATGAGGTAACGGCCGTCTGGTGTGATGAGGGGATCCATGCTGGGGAGCGTATGGGGTGAGCGGTGACGGGGGAGCAGACAAAAGAAAGGCGGCACCCTGGCCGCCTTTTGTCTCCCCCATGCCTCACCTCACCCAGCTCGTTGCTGCTCCTCACGCCAAGCGTTGAGCAAGGTTTTGAACGTCGGGTTGGCCTTTGTGACAACAAACTCTCGGCCGTCTGCCATCAGTCTATTATCGTTGTGACAGTACGCCTCGTGGACGGCGATCCAGCGAGAGCCCCAAGAGAAGCCCTCTTCCTTTTCGAAGCTGACGGGCTCCAGGGAGACTTCGGAATAGTTTTCCACTAAACCCGGGTTCAGCCCCAAGTCGATCATGACGGATTCTTCGGCAGTGAAAGTATTGTTTTTCATGTTGGTCACCTTTTTGGCCTTTTCGGTCAGCAGTATTGCCTTCCTATGAATCCAGGTTACGACAGGACATAAAAATGTAAACCCTAAAACAACACATTTATTTGACTAAAGTGCAGAACTGACGGGCAGCCGCAGAAAACCCGAAAACCCGAAACGCCTCACATTTCCCGCCCAGCACTGGGCCCGGCGGAAGCCGAGGCCCCACCTGCCTTTTCTCCACCACGCTTTTGCTTTGAGCCGCTTTTGCCGTTGCCTTCTCTCTCCTAGAGCTCAAAAGAACGCGGCCCGGGGCCGCGCCTGAAAAGCCCCCTCCGGGGAGGTTAGGACATGGGCCGGGGCTTCCGCCCCAGCCACCGCTCTACTATCCCCCAACCATCTACCCCTGCCCCCATCAAAGGGGCACCTGCCCCTTCCGAACCAGTGTCCGCCAGACTGCAGACATAAAAAAGGCGACCCTCAGGCCGCCGCTTCCCCTCCCCCGTTTGTTCCCCGCCTCACCTGCTCTGCTCCAGGCACCGGTCAACCAACTGCCGCATCGCCTCGCCCAGCGAGATCCTAGCAGCTCGTGCGTCTTGGATCAGGCTCTTGGCCACCTCTTCAGAAACTTTGGGATCGGGCAGCACCGCGCCGTAGCGCATCCCATCAGACCCATGCTGGGCACGGACCCGGGGCCCGAACGGCTGGCGGATGTCGGCATGGGCGGCCACCAGGGCAGCCAATGCACTGCTGGCCGTGAGCCCCTGCTGGCGAGCGAGAGCCCGGAATGCGGCCGCCTTGGCCGGGGCAATGCGAACCGTGGGCAGCCGGCGCGGGGCCGGCTGCTTGGGTCGGATGGCGTAGGGGTTACGAACCACGAGCGATCTCCTGCAAAACGCTATTGCTCCTCTTTTTTAAATCTTCTTTGTGGAGCTTGAGAAGCTCTCGCATATCTAGGACATGCGCATCGCTTTCAATCAGAACGTTGGATGCATCGACGTAGATCAGCTCTTTCTTCGGTCCAGACAACCGGCGCGGGGCCGGTTGCTTGGATTGGATGGCATAGAGCTTAGGCATCTTCATCCTCGCCCTCCTGTCCGTAGGCCCAAACAAAACGCGTTTCATCCACGATGCGCATGTTGCGCCAGCCCAGTTTCTGCTCCAGATCTTCCATGCCGGCTTCGGCTTCGGCGAGTGTCGAGTATTCCGCGTTGTCGATGGGCTCCCAGTTGCTGCTCCAGCTGTTGGTGGAGTAGTCAGCTTCGATGGTGAAAGTGTTTTTTTGCATGGCGGTTACCTTTTTGGCCTTTTCGGTCAGCGGTATTGCTTTCCTGTAAATCCAGGTTACGACAGGCCCTGAAAATGTAAACTCAAAAACAACACATTTATTTGACTAAAGTGTAGAACTGACGGGCAACCGCAGAAAACACGCAAACCCTGAAACGCCTCACGTTTCCAGCCAAGCACCGGGCCCGGCGGAAGCCGAGGCCCCACCCGCCTTTCCTCCACAACGCTTTTGCTCTAGCCGCTTTTGCCGTTGCTCTTTCCACCCGCCGCCAGCCATAAAAAAGGCGACCCATGGCCGCCTGTCTTTCACTGCCACCCGAGGGATGGCGTAGGACCTGCTCATAGCTCTGCAGCGATTTCCTCGTGATCCAACGCTTCGGAAACCTCGGCCAGGGTGGCATACCCGCGGAGACTGGATTGGTGTTTCCCGTCCGAGAGTTCCCAGCGCGGCATGGCTTCGCAGTTGTTGGCGGCTTCCATTTTGACGTGGAGCTCAGCTTCGGAGAGTCGCAGTCCCAAACGGGCGGCGCGGTTTTCGAGGGTTTGGCGGCGAGGGGTTTTCATGATGAATCCTTGTTTGGTTTTCAGGTCAGCGGTATTGCCTCCCTACAAATCCAGGTTACGACAGGGCATAAAAATGTAAACTCAAAAACAACACATTTGTTTGACTAAAGTGCAGAACTGACGGGCAACCGCAAAAGACACCAAAACCCTGAAACACCTCACACTTCCAGCCAAGCACGGGCCCGGCGGAAGCCGAGGCCCCTCCCGCCTTTTCTCCACAACGCTTTTGCTCTAGCCGCTTTTGCCGTTGCTCTTTCCACCCGCCGCCAGCCATAAAAAAGGCGGCCCATGGCCGCCTGTCGTTCACTACCAACCCAGGGCTACCGTTGTTTCCTCGCCCGCCCCACGATGGCTTTCCGAACCTGTCTCCGCATTGGATCCAGGTCATCGGTTGCCGTGGTCACGACGAGGCGACGCTTGCTCTTTTTGAGCTCCTGGCAAGCCCAGGAAGCCAGCGCAATGAGCGCGGTGGTGAGAATCGGCTGTTCTTCCCCGGTGACGTCCTGAATCTGCTCCCGGAGCTTGGGCGGCACGGTGACCATCGTTCGCTCCACACGCGCCCCGTTCTCGTCGCGGTAGTCGAACATGGTGGAGTCGCGTCCCACGTCCAGATGAACCCTCTGGCCGTCCCGCAGGTAGGGCCGCTCCTCGGAGTAGTCGAAATAGGTTCTCCGCCCAGGCGCGTCCCCTGCAGCCACCATCAGCTCTGCCAGTTGCCCTTCGGAAAACTGGCCCAGATCAATGAGCGGCGCATACGTGCGTTCCGGCTTGGCGTGGACCACTTTCGCGGCCTTGGACAGGTCTTTGCGGGCCGGGGCCTTCTTGGCAACGGCGTTCTTGGCGGGGGTCTTTTGGGCAGCCATGAGGTCCGGCAGGGGCAGCATTGGGATGTCCATCATGCCTTCCCCCGCGCCGGGTTGACCAACCTTTTTTGGATAGCCTGACCTACCCGCAGAATGTCCTCACGCGCCTTATCCACGCCAGCGCCGCGCATGGAGAACACGGTCTCGCCGAGCTCGTAGTAGCTCGCCAACGCCGCCCGCTCGGGAATGACGATGGCGCCTGCCAAGCTGGGATCTTCCAGGCGGCGGCGGTGCTCCGCCCGTTTGAGGTTGACCCGGTTGGCAACCGGCAGGATGGGCTTACCCTGACGTCGCAGCGTGTCGATGGTCCGCAGGTAGACAACGTAGCTGCCGCCGTCGAGCAGCGTTGGGACGAGATAGAGGTCCGCGTCCGGCAACTGGTCTTTCACTGGGGCACTGGGCGGCATGTCCTGGATCTCCAGGTCAAATCCAGGCGAACTTGAGCGACTCACGGTGAACGGGGTTTCCCCGTCGCTCATCGCTGACCAGGCCACGGAACCGCATTGCGGGTCGCGGTCGTTGACGAGCACGCGGGATTGGCCGGCGAACGCGGCGGCGAGGTTGAGCGAAAGCGTGGTGCGCCCCACGCCCCCTTTGAAGCAACAGACAACGAGGCGCATGAGATGGGCTCCTTTTATGGGTAGGTTGTGCAACACATTACGGTGCAAACCTAATCCCGCAAGGGCCGTGCAGCTAGAGGGGTTTAGCCGTGCAGACGTCGGAGGTTCAGCGACCTCAGGCCGCGGCGGGAGCCGTGGCCCACCCTGCCGTTGTCTCCACCCCGCTTTTCGGCGGCGAGCAGCCGCCGGCCTGGGCGTCAGGCCACGGCTTTATGGTTGCGACGGAGGTGGGCGTAGGCGGGGTGAGGCCGATGAAGCGCGGTGTGGGACCATTCGCCTGCCCGTTGGCGTCCAAACCATGCCTGCATGGCCGGGCAAAGAACGCCCCCGCAGACCTCCGCCAGCGTTCGGCCTTCGTCCACCCGTCGCCGCTCCAGCTTCCCCGTGTGCCCCCGTCGCACCACGAACCGCTCCCCAATCCGGACCAGCGGGTTGGCCCCGGCGTCCATGAGCGCTTCGACCATCGCGGCATAGCGCGCCGCCAAGATCCGGTCCGACTGGACGGCCTTGGAGTACATGACGCTCGCGACCGCCAACGGTGTGATCCCAGGATCGCCGGCCACGCCAGCATCGAGGTCGGGCGTCCCCTTGAGTGTGTGCAGCCACCCATAGAAGGCCAGCGGGTCGTTGGTTTGGATGGCCCTGATGAGGCTTTCGGTCCCGGCACTCATTGCCCACCTCCCAGAACCCCGATGAGCACCAGGGCCACCAGCACGATGCTCCACCACGCCTTCGAAACCTCTTGCAGAACGCTTCCTTGGCGATGCTCCGCCGGCAGTTGATAGAAGCGCATCAGGGCGCGCCCGGCGGAGATGGGGTTGGCGACCAGGTCCCGGTAGAACACCGCGGTGCTCAGGACACCGACAAACAGCAGGGCCATGTTCAAAATGCTCATACGAAGCGCTCCTCTTCCTTCTTCCAACGCCGCTCATGGCGGGCGCGGGTGGCCAAGCGCTGGATCCTGCGGTGCTTGTCGGCCAGCTGATTGAGGCCATTGGTGCGGTCCAGGAACCGCGCGGCGGTGTGGAGTTGGAAATGCGCCAGGTCAGTGCTGGCAGGCTCGACGGGATGAATCTTCATGTCGTCACTCTCTTTTTGTGGATAGGTCGGTTTACCCATTAAACCGCTCCTACACACTGATCCAACCACAAGTTCAACCCGTGTCAACCCATTGATTTGAAGCATTTTTGACTAAAAACAGAAACTACTCTCAGGGCTTGCCAGAACGCGGTTCTGTCGCATGTCGACGTGCATGACACGTCACTACTGGCCTCGCCTTCCTGTTAACGCCCCAGGCGTTGGCCTGGTCGAGTGCTGCTCGCACTGGGTTGCCACCGCAATTAGGGCCGCCGCGTTATGGGTCTACCCCCGTGTCGCCATCCGGCTCTACGTGGCGTCGGATGTGGAGAACGTTCGGGATCTGGCCAGCCGTATTGAAGGTTCCCACGGCGTCGCCGGCTCGCTACGCAGCGCCAGCACGATGAACGTTCTCGGGGAGGGGCTCGCTCCCGCCGACTTCCGTCAAACCAGTCTCGTAGTCAGTAGCCTTCCAGGCGATATGTTACGACGCTACAACGTTCAAAAATGCAGTAAGCTCTTGCTCAACCGCCGGATCAGCGCACAGGAAAAACACGGCCTCGTGGTGGTAGGCCTCCGTGAGCGTGGAGTGGATGCTGATTCCTGCGGCTTAGGGGGTTCTCACAAACACGTCGTGCTGGCGCTGCATGCCCGCTTGGTCAGCCTGATCCTGAAGCGCGCGCTTAGCCACCGCCGTCCGCTCAGAGACATGCTCCATTGCAGGGGTTCCGACCCCGCATGCGGTGTAGAAGACCTTGCCCTTGAACGTGGTGCGCCAGACACAAACACTCCCACCATCGCTCAGGGACTGCATGTTAAGAACAAGGCTGCTGATCATCGGAATTCATGGGAAAGGTGGGCCGCAGCTCTCCAAACGACGCCATCCGCTTGGGCGGCTGAGACACGCGGGGAGGGGGCCAGCCCTAGCAGCACCCCCATGGACCGTGGGCGACCTGCCGGCCCAATCGTGGCGGTCATCGTCCAATGGGTGTACCTGTTCCATCACACGTCTCGCGGGATGGGAGCTCCAGCAAGGGAGCGCTCGATCTGTCTGGGGGCCGCCACCGGTATTAAGGCCAGCCCGGGCCTCGTCCACGCTGAACGCAAAGAGGCTTGCGCCTTCGATCGGTGGGCCTCACAGTGACACGCATGGCCTTGCATGAGCGAACACAACCACCGCTATGACCGCTCCTCTGGATCACTTCGCAGACCTGTGCATGGCGGCCCAGGGGTTTCGTCCCTCGCAAACGAGGCTGACGGCCTTGTGTGATCAAGACCTGGTTTGGTTCCAGCCGGGCAAGCCAGCCCGGTTTGGACTCACCGAGGTGGGTAAGTCGCAGCTGATGGAGATGTTGAAGGCGTGTTGTAGCGGGGCCGTCGATGAGCCGCTTGCCAAGGTCAAGTCGATGCGACCCAACAGCGTGGAGTTCTCGGCTGGAATGGCTTACTTCGACGAATTCGAATGCAATCTGCGCCTGGGCGTTCGACCTGAAATTCTCCCGAATCGTTTGGCCTTCCTCGCTTGGCTGATCAAAGAGCAGCCTAGCGCGCCCATCGCCCCAAAGTAGGCGCCATCGCCCACAAGCTGCCGACACCTCTCCCGTCCGCTCCTTGCACCACAGCACCATTGCATCGGGTGTCTGACGGAGAGCGCAGGCGTGCCCTCGCAAGCTTGGGCTCGACCAAGCGCCTGCCCACGCCAACCGTGTAACAGTATTGATCTACGATAATTGGCCGCCGCAGTTGTCAACGCTGGCGGTCGCCTCGCTCACGGCCTGCGGCTGTACAGTTCAGACGCAGATGCGTGGTTGTTCGATCAAGGCTTGCAAGCCAGTGGAGGTGGGGCTGAAGTTCATGGGCAGCTTGCCGATAAACCTGTAACAAGGTAAATGAGGCGGGAAGCCCAGCGAAGCGATGGCGCGTTTCAGATCGGGGGTTGCTTTGAGCGTTCGAAAGGATCGGGTTCGCTATGCCTTGACGGTCGTAGGGGCCACGACGGTGTGCCTTCTGGCGATGCTCGCCGTCGCCCAAGCCATTCTCTACGTCCGTGACAAGGAAGGATCGGAGGCAGTGGCAGAAGCCGCGGTGGCACGCTCGGAGGCTATCTCTCTCGCAAGGCGCGTCGCGGCCGAACAAGCGTCTCGCATAGGGCTGCCTCGCTGCTCGGCCGCCGACATTGACTCGCTGAAAGAGATTGCGTTTCGCTCCAGCTATATGAGCGACATCGGTCGCATCCAAGACGGACGCCTTGTCTGCAGCGCCCTTTGGGGGCGCTCGCGCCCCTACAGCCTCCCCGCTCCACGCTTCTCCAGCGGAGGTGTCCGGATTTGGCATGCATCGGATCTCGTTGGCTCCCCCTACACCGGGTCCAATCTGATCGCCCAAGGCGACACGTTCACCGTGTCTTCTCCGTCTGCCTTCGAGAGCTTGGACCCTGCGCGCAGCAGCTCCATCAGCATCGAAACGAAGGACCGATCATTTGCATTCCGGACCTTGTCCCCGACCAGCCGCGTCGGCAACCCCTCTGTCGTCCAAGCTCAGCATTGCAGCCATGTGGCTGACGTCTGCGCCTTCGTCACCAGCCCTAGGCACGTGGTGTCCGAGCTGCCCTCGGCGTTGCTCACCACCATCTTGGCAGCCGGGGCGACGATGGGGCTGTTGCTGGCGTTCCTGCTGATCAAACACCGAATCACGGCACGGCAAACCATCCAGCAACGGCTGGTGCTTGCGCTGAAGCGCAGCGAGATCGAACTGGCCTACCAGCCCCTGCGTCGGATTGGCACGCGGGAGCTCGTGGGATTTGAAGCGCTCAGCCGCTGGCGCCCGCCGGGAGACGATGAAATCCCGCCGGCCATCTTCGTGCCCATCGCCCACCGCCTCGGCCTGAGTCCTGATCTTTTTCGATACGTCCTGGCCCGTGCCATGAATGACCTCGCCCCCGCTTTGCGGGAGCACAGGAACCTCTACGTGAGCATCAATGCCGAGCCTGTGGACATGGCCCAAGAGTGCATCGTTCGCTACATCAGCAGCGTTACCACCGATTTTGGCGTGCTCCCCGAACAAATTCGCATCGAGATCACCGAACGGGAAGAACTCGTGTCTGCCACCGCCAAGAGCAACATGCAGGCCCTCTCGGTTCTGGGATACCGGTTCTTGATCGACGACTTCGGGACGGGCAGCGCGAATTTCTCCCACCTCGCCCAATCGCCGTTTCGAGGAATCAAGATCGATCGCATGTTCGTGGCCGCTATCAACGAGGACTCCCCCCTGCGGCCCGTGTTGCCAGGGATGTATCGCATCGCACGTGAGCTTGGGCTGGATGTCATCGCAGAAGGCGTCGAAACAGAAGAGCAAGATTTGCTGCTCTACCGGATCGCGCCGGACGCCATCGGCCAGGGATGGCATTACGGCCGGCCTCTCTCAACAAAAGACGCTCTGGCCGCCATCCAGGTTGGGTAGCCCTCCCGCGCGGCTGGACCCAAGCCTGTTCACTGGCGCTTGACCTCCGTCCTAGCAAGATGTCCGTGCGTCCGATGGACGCGACAATCGTGAAACTCTCCGCTATGGCGCTGACCCCAGTTGGCGCCGCCGAACCAACGGGGTGACTCCCCCTCGCCCTAGGTGACGCCCCGGCAATTCAGGGCATCGTCGTGATCGGCACCCCTAGCCACTGGCCTTTCTAGGCCAACGTGCGCCGCGCACCAAACCAGTGGTCGAAACCGCCTAGCCGCTGGTCTGGCTTTTTGCTGGTGAACGTACTGGCTGAGCGCTTTCCAACAGCGCCGCTCGGTCCCTTCGCTGTGCCGTGGGCTGTCAGCGTACAGCGCGCCTCTTGGTCATATTTCTGCTGCGGCAATAGAGGGATCGGGCAGCGGTATCTGGCGTGCGGACTGCGCGGACGACCCCGTAGATGAATTCTTCAGAGTGGCTTCGAGAGGGGCCCCACGTAGACGGAGGCAGACGGCCCTCCCGTGAAGCGCACAAGGAGATCCATCGCCGTTGCATTCATTGCGTCCGCATCGCCCCGCTGAGAGAAGCTGGCCCAGTCTGCCATCGCGATGCTCTGCAGCTGGCCCTCCTTGGCCTCAAACAGCCGCATAGGCCACCGCGGCAGCCGACGTTGCGAGACACGCCCGCGTGCCAACTCGATGAAGTTCAGGTGGCTGCGCGCTTCGGATGCCCTGGCGTAGGCAACGCGAAGGCCATCCGGTGGACCCTCCATGTAGGACAGGAACCGGGCCCCGTCGTACAAGGTCACCCCGGTCACGCCGGCCTGTCTGTTGAACCGCTCCGCGTCGGCCATCAACTCAACCAGCCGCCCAAGGCTAAGGTAGGGGCTGGCCTCACTCACAAAAACCACCGCACGGTTTGGCATGACACGCTCCTAAGATTGCTTCAGACCCAACAACCTGACGGGTCGGGAAGAGCAACAAGTGCTACACAGCAACCTTTGATTTTGCCTTCCAGGCGCCTGTTTCCAGATCCTTCCGCAGCACCCAGTCCTTTGCCGGAATCTTTGCCCCACGGGCGGTCAGGTAGTCCGGCATGAATAGCATGATCTCCCCCCCTTGAATCAGACAGCTGGTCGAGAGGACCACGCCGTCACTGAGCTCGACCAAGCAGGTGGTTCTCTCGCCCAGTTCAGCCTGCTCGCCTGTCAGGGACGCGGTGGCCCCTGGGTAGATGTGGCTGTGAGTAAATTCCAACCGCATGGCATGCCCCTGTCGAATGCCTCAAATTCATGACTCCCCTGCTTCCACTGTGCAACGTGAATCGGGCGGCCTACAGAGGAAATCCGTTACCCATCACTGCGGAACGTCATCGAGACGATTGCCGACCAATGCGGCAAGCCGCTCCATCCCCGTTTCTGGGATGAATTTCCCTCCGAAGCGTTGGGAGAAATTCACCCAGTTCGACCTCATCAGTGCTTTGAGCTCGGCTTCTGAAATCCGCAGGAAGAGCAATGCATGCGCAGGGAACCGCAACTGCTGGATGGATCCCCGCGCCAGCTCAACGATTTCGGTATGCAGGGTGACGGACTCGGTGTAAACGGAGCTCGCAGCCACCGCACTCGCTGTGCCTTCCATATACGTTAAAAACCTGCTGCCGTCGAAGCATACAACTGCACGCGAGCCGCACTTGGCATTGAACTCTCGGCCTGCACGCATGACTTCGGGCAAGCGCTCATCAGCGATGCCATCCACCGCCGCGCTCACGAACACCAGCGCACACTTGGGCATTGAGGGCCACCTCCAACTCCGCACCAGTGAGTCTAAACAGGCCAAGAGTAGATCAGCTGTGTAGAAAACGCAGTCGGGCTCGGACCGAAGGTGCGGTCCTTCTGAACCGTTAAGGATGCGCCATGGTTGGGACCATTCTAAATCAAGCTGGCTGCAAGAGAGTTGACCTAGTTGGCAGCGTCGCCCCGAGGTGCGCGAGGACTGCGGCCTCAACGACCGAAGTGCTGCAGAGAAAAAAGATTCCATCTCGCGGTCCAGCCGACGTCAAAGACCGATGGAGGGTGATCATCGACGCTGATTCATCGCCCACGGACACCTCGTGGAACTTCGACCCGAAAAGCGAACCTGGAGGGCTCTCCGACTTGCTTTCGTGTCCTGCCGTAGCTCCACACCGTACTGCCCAGGCGTCCCGATGCCACTAGCGGTGAAGAGGTACTTTTTCTTGAACGAAGTCAACCAGACCAGAACTGATCCGCCTTGGGCGAGAACGCGCTTGTGAGCCAGCTTGCTGCGTATCATCGGGCTGCTCGTTGTTGACCGGGTTGATCGATTCGTCCCGCCTGTCGCCCGTGGACGACCGACTTGGGAGCTTCCAGCGATGGACGGGTTCAGTATCAGACAGCGGCAGCGGTGAGAGCAACGCCCACGCGCTGCCCACCATTTCGGCCGTCCAGGTAGGCGCGCTCACAGCACCACAACATGCCGTTCTCCGGGCGAAACAACCCGAGCAGGCTGCGCAGGGCCTAATCCTTTAACTGCCTCGCCAGGCTCAGCTTGAGCACCGAGGCGCTCATGGCTCCGCCGATTCAGTTCCGCGGTGCACGCGAGACAGACGCCATCCACCGTGCGACTTGAAGTAGCCCGTGTCGCCAGTCAACGAATAGCGAAATCCGGCCCAAATCGATGTCGGCACGGAGCTGTGCCAAGTGCGAGCCTTTTGGTAGGCGTAGCGAAACGAACGCATCATTTCGCTTCTCCGCGGCGCAGCCATTGCCGACACGACGGCGCTTTGAAAAGCGCGATTGCGAGTTGGAGCAACCCCAACGCAGCTGCGGCAGCCAAGATCACAAGAGCAAGAGACAAAAGGAGGTCCATGGCGGGGGTCCTGCAGGCCCGTGGGGTGGCAGCACCTCTGAGCGCCCGGGCCATTGGCGCTCAGCAGTCCCCTGTCCGCTACAAGTGAAGATCGCCACAACCGCGTGATATCGGCGTGAAAGCCAGCCGCGTCATTTGTTGCCGTTGCAATCGCCCACTTCTGACCTCCTACTAGTGCTTGGAACCGGGAAATCGAGTTGATTGAACAGTCTAGGCAATGCACCCGTCTTCATCAGTGATCCTGTTCATATTCGGTCAGAAACATCTCACACTGCTCGCTCCGCTTCCGACAGCGCTCTCTCTTCGCGTTGACTGTTCAATGCAATCTTCGACCGACTTTGTAATCCACCAAGTCGATCCCACACTGCTGAGCAAGGGGGCGAGGGCTGGATCTGCAGCTATCCTGATGACCTGCCAAGCGTGCCGAGCTAGGTCCACCGTCACCATCGGTGGCGGACTGCAGACGGATAACGCGGGTGTCTGGGTCACTTGTCCGGGATGCAACGCGAATGCCATGCTGGGTCTGGAGGAGATTTGGCGCCTTTGGAGCAGTGACGCCGGGATCGCCTTTGCAGCGGCATTTGACGCGTCGATCAAAGCGCCAGTCAGCGTGATGCCGGAGGGAGATCGTCGAAGAGGCCCTGACCTATCGCCTAGCGGTTGCTGCAATGGCTGCAGCTGAGCACGGCGCCACCGGAGATCGATGTCAGCCCAATGGGCTCGCTTGAAACGAAATCACTGTCGCACATGTGGCAACGGGCGTGGACTTTCAGCGCTTTGGACACCGCCTGCGGACCCGCGCTCACGCGCTCGACCCAGACCAAGCGAAACCGTCCAGTCTCACCAGCCGCACCACAGCTTTCATTCGCGTCCCGCTCGCACATTCAAGTTACCAACCGTGGCGTATGGCTTAGCATCAGACGGCGAGGGAGAAGGCAGCGTGCTGCGCTGCTGAGCCTCACGTGAAGCCGATTTAGTCAGGTGCGCGATGAACTGGATCGGCCAAGCGCGGCGAACCACCAGGGAGTATCGTGTTCAATCCACTTCAAACGAGCCCATCCATGCTGCGAGCCGTTGCCTACCGAAGCGTTGCCGACCCGGGAATTGATTCCACCCGCCTCGATCAGATCGTGCGCGGTGCACAACGCTTCAACCGGCTAGGCGGCGTGACAGGAGCGATGCTCTTCGATGGAGCCCGCTTTCTCCAATACGTGGAGGGACCAAACGATGGCATAGAAGGCGCCATTGGACGCATCAGGGCCAGCGATGACCACACCAACCTCCATGTGCTTGGGAATCGCTGATCGAAACCCGGCGCTTCCCGGCTTGGGACATGTGCTGCTTTATGCAGCCCAACACTGTGCTGGATCGGCTGTTCGTCGCCCCGTGGGGAAGTTTGGACCGCTCGCTGGATCACGCCGGCAACCCGGTCGGTGGCTTGTTGCTTCTGCGCCAGATCTTGGCGTAAGGCCGCAGCCCAAGGGGAGGCAGCCCCTGCTTCCCACGCGCGCCAGAGATCCACTCACGGCGGTTAGCCACACGCGGTTGCGAGAACCGCAGTTTCAGAACAACGCTGGTGCGCTATCAACTTGCCGTAGTCGAATCGTGGGCGATCTTGTGAGACAGGTCTGCGATGTGCCGTTCGACGGCGGCCAAGGCTAGCTGCATCGCGTCGCCCTTATTGCGGATCACACCCCTCTCCCGCACCTTGACGTCCACACCGTCTACCGTCGCCAAGTAGTGGAAGACTTCATCGGTCGGACTGGTGATGGTGACAACGTAGGTATGCCCACCCATCGTGTCTCGCATGGTGTGGCGGAAACCCTCTGTCTTCATGACCGGTTTGCAATGGTAGGCTGGGATCAATCTTACGCGGATGAGCGAGGCTAGAGGGCGATAAATGACCTCTCGGCCGGATCTGCTTTGGCTGCTGAGGTCTCGGGTAAGCAGGAGTTCGCTTCCCCTCCGTCCCTTCGCAGTTCCCGTAGCAGTCGTTGCCTATGATGACAATCCGGCCGCCGTCACCGCCGCCGCCTTGAGAAGGCGGGGGTCATCGAACACCGCGACTCCCAAGAGACCAACAAAGAGCGGGGCGAGGTTCAAAAGGCTTATGCGAACCGCTCCTCTTCCTTCTTCCACGCCGCTCATAACGGGCGCGCGTGGCCAAGCGCTGGATCCGGCGATGCTTGTTGGCCAGCTGATTCAAGCCGTTCGTGCAATCCAGAAACTGCGTGGCGGTGTGGATCTGGAAATGCGCCAGGTCGGTGCTGGCAGGCTCGACGGGATGAATCTTCATGTCTTCACTCTCTTTTTGTGGATAGGTCGGCTTACCCATTAAACCGCTCCTACACCACGATCGAACCACTCCCCAGATCCCTGTCAACCCATTGATTTGAAAGATTTTTGACTAAAAATGAAAACTGTCGCCAGGGCTTGTCAAAACGCGGTGGTGTCGCATGCTGAAGTGCATGACATCGCATGCGCGCCCTCGCCGCCGTTCTTCCGCCCCAGGCTTTGGCTTGGTCGAGTTGCTGCTCGCATTGGGGGTTGCCACCGCAATGGGGGCCGCCGCGTTCTGGGTCTACCCCCGCGTCACCACTCGGGTCAACCTGGCGTCGGACGTCGAGAACGTTCGGGACCTGGCCAGCCGCGTTGATCGGTCCCATGGCATCGTCGGCTCGTTCCGCGGCGTCAGCACGTTGAACGTGCTTGAAGATGGGCTGGCCCCCACAGACTTCCGCCAAGGCAGCGCAGCGACCATGAGCAACGCATGGGGCGGCGCGGTGACCGTGGCCCCGGCCACGGTGCGCCTGGCAGGAGATGCCTTCACCGTGGGGCTGTCTGGGCTTCCTGCGCGGGCCTGCGTGCCGTTCGTCTCCGCCATCGCAGGCGACGCGAACGTGCGGGACGTGATCGTGGGCAACACCAGTGTTTTGTTGGGCAACGGCGGAACCCTAGACATCCCCGGCTTGGGATTGGCGTGCGGGGCCGATGGGGCCGTGGTCGATGTCGTTTATTACTCAGGCCTTGTGGCCGGCTCGTCGGTGGCCGTGGTGCCCACGCTTCCCCTGCCCTCCACGCCCGCCGTCCCTGGCCCTTCAACGCCGACACCGGCTGGCCCCGTATCCACCGCTCCCAGCGTGCCCGATGCAGTGCCGGGCGTTCCTGGGAGCGTGTCGCCAAGCCCTGGGGTTGCTCCTTCCCCGGCGGTTCCGCCGCTTCCTGTTGCGCCCAGCGTTGCGGTGCCTCAGCCGCTCCCAACGCCGGTCCCCACCCCGGCTCCGCCGGCCTTGGTGCCGTGCCGGCAATCGGAAAGCTCGGCGGCCCGGGCGAGCTGTCCGGCGGGCACGTGGGGCACAGAGACGGTGCGCACGCGCCAGGTCTGCGCTCCCGGCGACGTGGATCCAAACTCAGACGCCGCGTGGAAGCATCCCGAGGCGTGGGTTCAAGCCCAGACGGTGGCGGCCGTGACGACGAGGGATTGCCAGGCCTGCCCGGGGACCACCCGTGAGGAACGCGATCAATGGCTCCCCACGTCGCAAGCCTGCCCGTCGGGTCAAGCTGGCACGCACACCTGGGAAGGGCGGCAGGTGCGGTCGAGGGACGTGTTTACCCATTGCCCGTTTGGCACCACCGCTCTGCCCGGCCCCACTTATGGCGGCTGGTCCAACTGGGTGGATACAGGGGCGCGTCGCAACGAGGTCAACACATGCAAGCCCACGGCTGCTCGCTGCAGCGATGGCAGCTTGCAGGTTGTGGCGTGGCACTCGGCCGATGGGCAGGACGTGCCGCCGCCCTCGGGTTCGAGTGGCATTTCTTACTGGTATCCCGACGCTGTGGTGCGCCTGACAGCAGCGGAGAAAGCAAAGCTGGACTGGGCCATCGCCAACGTGCCCATCCAACGGGTCGAGACGCCGGCACCGATGCCCGGCAACTGGCCCGCCAACGTGAGCGAGTCGGCTTTCTACGAAGAGCAATGCAACGCGCTTTCGGACGCCGGGAACATCCGCTACGCCTATTCCTACGACTTCGAATGCGTCTCCAACATGGGCATGCACTACTGCGACTACAACTGGACCAGCGGCGGCACCTCTTTGGCCGTGTGCCGGCAAGCGTGCGCGTCCGACTTGGTGGGCAAGACCAACAATCCTTATCGCTGGGAGTGGCCCGAGTCGTCGGTGGTGGCTTCGACGCCCTATTCCACCTGCACGGGCCAGCCCGGATGCACGCCCAACGGTGGGTTTGGCACCCAGCAAGGCCTGCCGGCGTGCAACGAGCACAACGTGGGTCAGACCTTGGCGTTCAACTGGTATCGCCAGTTCTACAACCCGGTGCGGGTGGACTATCAAGAGATTACGTTGACGTGCCGGGGGCCAACCTGACATCGAGCTAGAGCCCGAGAACAGGTGATTTGCCCTTAGAAGGGATTCACCACTGGTTTCTCGGGCTTGGCAATACCAATCGTCAAACTCTTAACCTTGATCGCACCAATCGCATAGCGCAGGTTGGAAGGACACATGTCCATCACCACATCCGACAGCGACGCTGTGACCGCTTCTGCATTTGGGCGATCCTGCTTCCACTCGTAGCGAATCGCTCCCGACGAAACCTTGAAGTTTTGCCCGCCCTTATAGACGCACTGCTCTTCTTTCATGGAGTTGTCCACCTTGGGCTCACCATACTTGCTGGTGATCAACGACTTGACGCTATCCACGATCCGATTGGAATCACCCAGATCAATATTTATCGATTGCAACTGCCCTGCGACGAACGTAAGAACCGCCTCTTGAGGCTGGTCACTCAAAGGACTGACGATCTTCGTATTAAACTTATCCTCGCCCGACACTGGACTTGAATGTTTGTATTCGTAAGGCTCCAGAGGAGCGGCAAGGTAAACCCCGTCAGTGGGCGAAAGGCCCTCAACGGCGCTGCGCGACACTCCAACCTCAAGCTTTCCAATACCTATAGGCCCCTTAGCAAAACATGCAATAGGCACTAGAGCCAATGCTGAGACTACGATTCGGATAACATTCATGACTCCCCCTGATTGAGTTTCCGCACGCTTACCTAAGCGCGTTGCGAATGACATTAGGCGGCACCAGCTGGTCTTCCTGACCCAATGAACGGCGCGGTCGTAAGTCCGGCGTGGTGCTGCTTAGGTAGGCGAATATATCATTCAGACTAGGCGGCCAGTTGCAGAGAGCATCATCCGGGGAGGGCCGTTCTATCCCACGCCCGCTTGACCCACCCGAACACTACGGCCAGCACGCCGATCAACAGCACGCCCCAGAGCCAAGCCAAGTAAAACGCTGCGGTAGCGATCTCCCCAAACTGGGGATGATCGGCATATTTGAAGCCCAGAACGGCGGCCGCCACCACCGTTACCACGCCCAATCCGCCCCCGAGCAGCGCCCCTTTAAGGAAGCCGTGCTTCCGAAAATACGGCATCCGCCCCGTTCGGACGTGCCAGTCCCAAAGCCGCTGAGCGCGGATGTGGAGCGCCAGGCAAAATGCCAAAAACGCGAAGACGAGCGCACCGGGCACACAACAGACCACGCCGATGAAGAAGTCGCGCTTCATCACCTCCACGCCGGCCGCCAGCCCAACCAGGCCCAACGGGCCCAAGATGACGCTCGGGAGGATCAGCGCGGATGGGCCCGGCGGCGCATACACAACTTGCTGCGGCGGATCGCGGTTCATATGGTCCTCCCCTGTTGGATGGCTGCACGCTTGATCGGGACCGGCGTGCAGTCAAGCGGCGGACTGCGGCCCGTTTAGCCCGCAGACGTCCCTTCGTCGGTCACTTCGACCACTTGCCAACCTTCGCCTTGCGGGCGGAACAGGGCCCGCAGCTTCGGCTTAAGGGCGCTCGGCTCCTCCTTGGTGGGCTGGCCGCCGATGTAACCCAGGGCCTTCACTGACCCGCTGACCAAGCACTCTTGATCCCCATTCGCCTTCTTCTCGCAGTCGAGATCCAAGCCGCCCGCGTCGGTCACTTCAAACCGCCAAGAGCGCTGGAGGGTTGCCTGCCTCCCCTGCTCGGTGAAAAAGCCTTCCACGACCTTCACCCCGTCCTCCTTCGTGGGGCCCTTGTCGCCAGAGCAGGCCGTCAGGGTCAAAAGTGCCGCTGCTGCGGCCACGATCAGTGCGTGCTTCATGTCATGCGTCCTTGTCTTTGGAGGGGGTGATGCCGATGATCTGATTCTTGTAGCCGATCTCGAGCCGGTCGATTTGCAGAACGATGTCGGGCAGGCCGTTGGGCTTCAACCTGCCCTCCACGACCTTGAAAAAGATTCGGTCTCCCGTGGCGTCGCGCCCCACCCGTCGCAGCTCGGCCGCGTCTTCCGGCTTCAATCGCAACGCGGCGTGGTAGCGCCCGCCGTGCTCGACCCCGACCACCGCACTGCCCTTGCCCAACGGCGAAGGGCCGATAACGGCCGTCGGAAGAAAGTCAGGCGAGCGGGGATACCACTCATGGTTCATGACCAACACGTAGGCGTGGAGGATGTTGGTCTTGGGGTCGAGCTCCACATCGATATAGGGGCGCAGGTAGAACGCGTCGGTCGAGGCGATCTGCCTCGCTTTGGCCTCAAACGCAGACGCCGGATCGCCCTGCAGGCCGACGCGTTTGAACTGGTGCCCCCATGAGCCAATGCAGTGGGTTCGCATCGCCGGTGCCAGGGCAGCGCCGGCCTTGGCCTGGGCAAAGAGGTTGTCTTCGCACATGCCGAAACCGGCCGACGCGGTGGCCGCCAAGCCCCACCGGATCCGGGTGTAGCCGTCGAGCACTGGAGGGTCGCCGTCGTCCCAGTAAGTGCCTGCCGGCTCCAGGTAACGCTTGGTCGCCGGGGCCGAGGCGGCGTCCTTGCCCGCCTGCATCAACCCCTTGCCAATCCTTCCCAAAATGCCGTCCTGGGCGTTGGCCGTCCCGCTGGCCAACGCCAGGCACACGGCCACGGCTGCAATCGCTTGCTTCATGCATCCCCCTGATCCCGGCCACCATGGCCTTATTTGCCATTTTGGCAAATGCGGTGCAGCATGGGAAGCGGCAGACTTGGGGATTGTTCCCGGTTCGTGATCGCCCATGCCTGCCCCTCTCGCCCCAGCTCACACGTTTGGCCGCCGCTTGCGCGAGGCCCGGCTGGCCAAGGGCCTGACGCAAGCACAGTTGGGGGCCGTGCTTGGGTTGGACGAGGAAAACTCCGCCGCTCCCAGGGTTTCTCGTTACGAGAGAGGAGATCGCGTGCCGGATCCTGCAACGATGGAAAAGCTGGCCCAAGCACTTGGCATGCCGGTCGCCTATTTCCATGCCACAAATGATCTAGTGGCAGAGACGTTGCTGGTGATGTCGCGGCTTGAACCCGAACAGCAGCGAGAGCTGCTGACGAAGGTGAGGGATTACGCCCAGAGCCGTGGCGTGGCCATCCTCCCGAGTAGCGACAACGATCTCAGGGAAGAGAAGACATGCTGAAACGACTTCGACGCTGGTGGCTGCAGCGGGATGCGCCAAGCCCGATGGCACCGGAGCAGTTGCAGGCGCTGATGGACATCAACCTTCTGGAAATCCAGTTGGCCGCGTTGGACGCCCTCAAGTCCTCGACGCCAGCCGCGGAAGCGGCCAGGCTGCGATCCCATGCTTGGCTCGCGTCGATGCGTGGGCAAGGCCCGGTCGGGACGCCGAACTGGAGCGAACTGCGGGCTGAAGCGCGAGCACTGAACCGTGATCTGGCAGCCGCCCTGGCTGCCGCCCAGATCGATGCCCCCTCAGAGGCCTGATCCCTACCGTTCGGGAAAACCATTTCCCCATCCCCTACGACCATCACCGACTTGCCTCCAAATGTGACCCGCGTCACTATTGCGGAAGGGGAACGGAGCCTTCCTGGCTCTGGCCATTCACAGGGGAAGTGACCGATGGCGAACAAGAATGGGGCCGCTGCGCCTACGACTCTGGAAGAGTGGTTGAATGGCCGCCCAAGCTGGCTGCGCATGGCCGCTTCCACGGTGATCCAGCACCGCCGCATGCCGAACGAAGAGGAGATGGAGGCGCTGGCGGATCACTGCCTGGCCGAGGCAGCCAAGAAGCTGGATGCTCCCCACCCGGCGTTGGCACCGGGAACCATCTTGGGGACACCCACCGCCGCTGAGCTTCGCATCGACTCGGTCTCCTCCATCTGCGGCGTCAATGCCCTTGGCGAGGACGCGGCATTGGACCTCAGCCAAGGCCAGATGACCGTGGTCTACGGACCCAACGGGGCCGGGAAATCGGGCTACGCCCGTTTGATGAAGCACGTTTGTGGCGCGCGGGCCAAGGGATCTATCCACGGCAACGTGTTCAAGCAGAATCCCGATGCTGCCTCTGCCTTGATCAAAGTCACGGCGACCCGATCCGACGGCACGACATCGTCTGCTGATCTCACTTGGCAAGCATCCGACGGTGCCCATTCGACGTTGAAAGCGGTCCCGGTCTTCGACTCAGCCACAGCGCTGGAGTTCGGAGACAGCGCCACCACCGCCACCCATCTTCCCCGGGCGATGCGGTTCGTCGGGATGCTCATCCACATCTCAGACGATCTCGCCACCCGATTGAAGGCCCGCGCCGCCAAGCTCACCAGCAAACTGCCCATCATCCCGGAAGAGCACGCGCAGAGCAGCGCTGCAACGGTCCTCCGGAAGTTGACGGCGAAACTGACCGAAGAGGATATTAACCAGCGTTGCGCCTTCCCCGCTGCACTGAACGATGAGCGTTTGGCGCTGGAGACCGCACTGGCCCAGGCGAACCCTGAAGTGGCCCACGCCAAGGCCGTCGGAGAGCTAGAACGCTTGTCGCAGATGGCCACAAGCATCTCGGCATTGAAGGAGAGCTTGAACGGCGAGAAGGCCCAAGCCCTCTTGGATGCCCGCAGCAATGCAGAGGTCAAGCGCCAGGCCGCCACCGCCTATGCCACGGCCTTCCTCAATGGGCTGCCGCTCAAAGGCGTCGGAGACGCCGTGTGGCGAACCCTTTGGGACGCTGCAAAGGCGTATTCGACAGGTCTTGCCTACCGTGACCACCCTTTCCCCCACGTTGGGGACGAATCCCGTTGTGTCCTCTGCCAGCAACCGTTGGGAGACGACGGCAAGGCCCGCTTGGCCAGCTTTGAAAGCTACCTCAACGACACCCTGCAGACAGAAGCTAAGAGCGCGGAAGACGCGCTGACGGCGCTGAAGAAAGCGTTGCCCAGTCCTCTCACCGATGTCGCCTGGCAGGCCCAGTGCGCTGCTATTGGCTTGGAAGCCCCCCAAGCCACTGAGCTGTTTGAGGCCATCCATGCGAGATTGAAAGCCATGGCCGAGGCCACGGCGGCTCCGGCAGTGCAGTGGTCGGTGTGGACCAACGCCTACGATCAGAAGGTCAAGACCACTAGCGCTGATCGCGACGCGCTGGCGGGCTTGCTGGACCCGACGGGACGGAAGGAGAAGGAAAGCCGCCTAGCAGAGCTGAAAGCACAACAGTGGCTGTCGGAGCAGCGCGATGCGGTATGGGCCGACGTGATCCGCCTCAAACGCGTGGGAACGGTGGAAGCCGCTGTCCGGTCCACCTCAACCAGCCAGTTGACGACCAAAAGCAATGACATTGGCGAGTCGGAGTTGGCCAAGGGCTATTGCGACCGCTTCAATGCCGAGTTGCGGGCGCTGGGGGGCCATTCGCTTCCTGTCCGCATGTCGTATCGATCCCAAGGCAAAGGGGCGTTCACGTTTTACGTTGAGCTGAAGGACGCGCAAGGCGCCCAGAAGAATCGTGAAATCCTGAGCGAGGGTGAGCAACGCATCGTGGCGTTGGCAGCCTTCCTGGCCGACGCGACGGGCCTTGAACGGGGCATGCCCGTGATCTTCGACGACCCCATCTCCTCCCTGGATCAGCGCTTTGAGGAGGCGGTCGCCAAACGCCTCGTAGATCTGGCCGAGCATCGCCAGGTGATCGTGTTCACACATCGATTGTCACTGATGGTCCTACTGCAGAGTGCCGCCAAGCAGCGGGCCAACCTCGATCAGCCTACGGTCAAGGTCGCGGTTGAATCGATCGCCCGCGATGGAAGCAGGACCGGCATGCCGGCGCAGATCAATACGTTCTCTCTGAAGCCACAATCCGGCTTGAACCAAATGATCAGCAGCATCGGACAGCTTAAGAAGCTTGATCCGCCACTAAAAGAACTTGCCCTGAAGGCCGCCTGCAGCAACTTCCGAATCTTGGTTGAGCGCTCTGTAGAGGACGAGCTTTGTTCTGGCGTCATCAACCGCTACCGGCGCGAGATCAACACGCTCAACAAGCTACAGCGGCTCAGTGCAATCACCCCAGCAGACTGCGCACTGATCGACGGGATGATGACGAAGTATTCGGCATTCGAGCACTCCCAACCCACCGACACCCCCAGTTGGCTTCCGGGTCCGGACGAACTGCTAAAGGACGTTCAAGACATGCTCGAATGGTGCAAGGAGTTCGGTAAGCGAGCGGAAACCGCGGCGAAACCCAAGGCGTAGCCCTGACCACCCGTTACTGCGTGCTCACGTTCATCAGAAGCGCCGCTTGCCAGCGCTTCCCACAGCAGGTGGCAGCGCTTGATGCAACTCGTGCGCGCGAAGAAACGCGTGCAGCCACTCTTCGGCGTCCTTGACGCCCGTCATTTCCCGAATCACCACCCCGGCCAAGCAATCCCCAGGGACGGCAAACAGGTCGTCGTTCAGATCGCTGCTGGACAGAGGGGTATGGAAATCGGCCCCCTCTTGGAACGCCTGAAGCAGGTGCTGCCGGGCAAGAGGATCCCGGCGTGCCGCCCATGCGAGGCGAACGAGCTCCGACGATGGCCAGGGTGCGGGGGTCATCAGAACTCGTAACCGTCTGGCACGCCCGAGGGGATGCCCTGCATGGGGCCCGAGTAGCCCACCTGCTGAACCAGGTTCTGGGCGGTTTGCGACATGCGATCCAGGCGTTCCGGGACTTGGTCCAGGGCGAACAGAACCATGCCAAAAAGGGCGATGTTGAGCAGTTTGTTGAAAAGTTTTCGCACGAGCGAGGTCCTCCGTGGTTGTCAGGGGTTCGGGTTTCAAAAAAGCTGGTGGTGTTGGGCGATGCCGAACAGGCAAAGCGCCCAAGTGGCCGCAATCGCTGCAGGAGCCAGGCAGAGCGACACGCCGATGGCAATGTCCGACAGCTTGGCCTTGGGGTCGGTCACCATCTCCCATCCCAGCTTGGCCGCTCCCATGCCCGACATGGCGTCGAACAGGAATCGCAGGAGGGCTCCAGGGGTGGAGGACCGGGCGGGCGCTTGGGTTTGGCTGCGGGTATTCATCAGAGCGCATCCAGTCGATCAGCAATGGCCAATCCGGCGACCAATCCAGCCAAGAGGCAAAAAGCAAAGAACGTCAACATGGGGTTCCCTTTGGTTAAAGAGCATCGGCGCTCTTCTCTGATCTCAAAGTAAAAGAAAACCAACTTTTCGCAATAGATTGACCCTACATTTTTATGACTAAAACACAAAACTGACGGAAAAAAGCAGAAAACACAAAAACCCTAAAACACCTCACATTTCCAGCCCAGCGTCGGGCCCGGCGGAAGCCGAGGCCCCACCCGCCCTTCCCCCAATGCGCTTTTGCTTCATGCCACTTTTGACGTTGCCTTTTTCTCTTCAAGAGCTCAAAAGAACGCGGCCTGGGCCGCGCCTGAAAAGCCCCCTCCGGGGAGGTTAGGACGTGGGCCAGGGCTTCCCCCAGCCTCCGCGTGGCTGTCCTTGGCCCCATGCCCGCAAAAGGCGTCCGAGGGATCAGGCGTTGGCTTGGATGCATAGCCAGACCAGCTGGCGGACGGCCTCGGTCAGACGAATCCCAGCCCGGTTAGCGTCAATCTGCAGGGCCGTCACGGCATGGAGTCCCAGCTGCACACTGGGGAGCGCGGCCCTGTAGCGCTCTCGCCCCTTCGACCCCTCCCCGGTCCACGGCGTCGGGCGTCGAGGGGAAAACGGTTCTCGAATCTGGGCGTGTTGCTCGATGAGTTGAGCCAGTGCAGCGCGCATGCTCAGGCCTTGCGCGGCGGCCAGGGCTTGAAACGCGGCTTTGCTGGGCGCGTCAATCCACGTCTCGTGGATGGTTTCGACCAAGCGTTCTGGGGGGCGGAGAATGTAGCGTTTGGTCATGCAGGGCTCCCGTGCGGCTTGGCCATCCATCCTTGGGCGGCCGCTTCTTCAGCGGTCAGCAACGCGGAAGTGCCCAGGAAGCGTGTGAGCTGGTAATGGCCGATGGTGTGCGGATACCGCTGGAGGTGGGCGTGCATGGCTTTGTCGAAGTAGCACTGGCCACCCGAGCGGCGCTGGTATGCGTAGAAGCGTTTGCGGCGACTCGTTGCTGGCGTCTTCATGCCGAACCCGCGCAATCGTCGCAACGCTGCATTTCTGCCGGATACGTTGAGAAGGGGTAGGCCCCTTTCTGCCCCACTTCCCCGCAGCACCCACACTGCATGAGCCCCCGAGCCGTTTGGCAAATCGCGGCCTCCGGGCCTTGCCAAACCACGCCGACAACGACGGCTTCCCAGGAGCTGCCGCTCCCGGCAACCACAGTGAGCCTGTCGCCGTTCCGAACGTTCGGGGCGGGCACCCGGGCGCCCCACTCGCCCGTCTGGAGTTGGATGGGGCTGGCGTGGTGGTGGGCCATTAGAAGAACCCCCGATAACCATGGGCAAGTAAGCCGGACCGGCCAATAACGTAAGCAATCATGCGAAAACCTTTGAAGAGGGGGCGCTCCCTCGCTACCCACGCAAACTAAGCCACCCCCAAAAAATCGCAATACTTTGCGTCTACGTTTTATTGACTAAGTATCAAAACCGCCAAACGGGCCGCAGATCGATGGAAAACTTGAAACGCAGCACATTTCCCGCCAAGCGCCGGGCCCGGCGGAAGCCGAGGCCCCACCTGCCTTTTTTCCCAAAGCGCTTTTGCTCCATGCTACTTTTGACGTTGCTTTTTGTCTTCAAGAGCTCAAAAGAACGCGGCTTGGGCCGCGCCTGAAGAGCCCCCTTCGGGGAAGAAAGGCTCGGGGCCGGGGCTTGCGCCCCAGCCTGAGCGTGGCTGTCATTGGTTCAACGCCCACAAAAAAAGCCCCGGTTTCCCGGGGCTCTATCTGCAACGCTGTAATGCCGGTCAGGCCTTATACGGGTGCGCCGGCCATTCTTGGTCCGGGTTATTCTTCTTCCACGCCTTGCCTTCAGCAGTTTCGGCCCACGCAAGGAATGCCTTGGGCTGCCGCCCGGTGCCAGCCCACGTGGTCCCGTCCGGGATCTGGAACTTCGGGGCGCGACTGATGCCGGCGCTTGCAGAAACCGCCTTGCGTGGCTCAAGCAGCGCCTTCAGATCGTTCTTCTGCTTCGTCGTGTAATGCTGCGCAAACTGCTGCAAGGTCTCGTAGACTCCTGCAAAGCTGGCCCCGGCTTCGGCCGCCAGCGCGTCGCCTTCGGCCTTTTCCATTTCGGCCACCAAGGCCTCCGCTTCAGCCTTTTTCTTGCGGATTTCTTCGAGCGTCAGTGCCACGGTTTTCCCTTGGATTTGGTCAAACCCCGATCCTGCCGTTTTGCGAGATTACTGTAAACCCTCAACGGCCCAACCCCGGCTCTCCAGTGGCGACTGCCACGGGGCTTCACCCTCAAAAGTCACTGAGGGCATGCCTTCCGCCGGCCACTGGAGCAAGCCCTTGGCGGTTCAGGGGACCGGCCGTGCCCACCTCCACGTTCCACCATGCAATGCCGCAATGTCCAGGGGCAACCGGGCGCCGGCAAAGCCTTGGGCAGCGGTCCCGCGATCCGGGCGTTCAGGCGGTCAACCAGGTGCAAGGCGTGCTTGTGGAAGATGACGTGGATGTTGCCGTTCTTAAACCGCCCGCCCAGGAACGGCTTCAGCAGCTCCCCACCTCGTGCGTCACCAAGAACCCTTCGGAGCCCCGTGTCTTATCGGATGCAGCCTGCTGGGTGGCGCGATTGGCCTTCATGGCCATCGTCTCGGCCCAGACACGCAATCCGATGTCCTGCAGAAGGATATCTTCCCTCTTTCTCGCGGTCGATTCGATGATCCAGTGGCGGCCATACGCGCCATGCATCAATGGCGCCCCTGGCCATCCTTTCCGGGCGACGGTCATGGCCAGTCCGGCGATCAACCGAACGTCAAAGCATCGCCTCGTTTCTTCCTCGGATAGTTCCAAGCGCGGAGCAAGCAATGCATCTCGGGCCTTCGTATCGGCCTGTATGACCCGCTCAAGCTCTGCTGGGGTTGGAGCCCCCATGCGCGTCCACACTTGCGCTGGCGAGCATGCCTTGACCCAGTTCCAAGCGCTTGCGGTGTCGTCAGACGGATCAGCCGGGTGCAGGTAGAGCCGACTTTCAAACACGGCCCGGAGGGTTTCCGGGTGCTTCCACTGGCGACCGTGGATGTAGTGTCCGCAAGCCAGGATCTTGTCGCACACGGGCACCACCACGGGTGCTGGCACGGTCAGAAATCGTTCAACGCCCGCCGCACTATTTCGGCCACGCTGACCTGCACCGATCCGCTTTTTCCGGCGGTTGCGCCATTGGTCGGCCCTCGGAATCGGTGGCCGATACCATCAATCGCGCGGACATGAAACTCTACGACCGCCGAAAGCGGGAACGGCAGAGAGCCTGCCCTCAGATCCGGGCATGGGGCCAGTTGTGGGCTGCCCTCCTTACGCCGATGATCGCCTTCTAAGCGTAGTAAGCGGCCTTTCAGTGCCGCCCAGTCTCACCGATGGAGAGGGCAACATGGAGAAGCGGGTGTGCTTTGATTTCGAGATTGATTTCAGCAACGGGGGCGGGATTCAGGGCCAAGGCTTCCGGCTGGACATCGCCGGTGATGACATCACCGATGAGGCGTTGGCCGACTACATCGTGCGCGACATGCGCCTGCTGATGGTGGGCGAGGTTCGCATCCTCAACAAGGAAATCATTGAGGAGCCTCATAAGCGCCCGGCGCACGGCCAAGACGGTTCAACTGTCCACGACCCAAAGGACGGGTGAGCGGCCATGCATCCTGATGTTCTTGGCTGGACTGCAACCGCCGTGTTGATAGCCACGTTGGTCCGGCAAATGATCAAACAGTGGCAGTCTCCCCATCCGGAAACGGTCTCCAAATGGCTGTTTGTCGGTCAGATGACCGCGTCGACCCTGTTCACCGCCTACAGTGCACTTTTGGGGTCAACGGTGTTTGTGGTGACCAATGCCCTGCTGCTGCTCACGGCCGTGGTGGGACAGGTCCTGGCTTGGCGTCGACGTCGGCGAACCGGCGCGCCGCCTCCCTGCTGACCCAGTATTGGCTGCACCAAGGAAGGCCGTCGTAGGCGTTTAGCAGCCACTCTTCGTCAGATCCGAAACGGACGTCGCCTGACATCCTCGACCCGGCCTCCGACCGTGACCAGCGTCGAGATGGCCCAGTCGCTGGAAGCGGACACGGGCGGAAGCAACAAGATCTCAACGCCGGCCCCCATCGCCGCGCCTTTCCATACCTCCACTGTGCCATCCTCGCTGGGACTGCGGTGGAGGCCCCAATCCGAGGCGAAATCCGTCAGCGCTTGCCGTCCATGTATCCTATCGAGCGCGCTGCAAAGCGAATCATACTGAGCACTCCTCACTCCCCTCCCCCTTGCATCGTTTTCTAACCTGCGCTTCACCATCCATCCCAGACTACTTCATGGCAGACATGAAGATCGAAAGCCAGTCTGAATCCCTCAGGAGAACGCCAACTTTCTGACGGGGCAGCCTCCGATCCATTACCTGAAGCTGGGACCAGGGACGACCGCCTAAGCCGATTCAGGCAGGGTTGCGCGGCTGCCCGTCGTCTATCAACAACACCGTGCGGCAAGCGCGCGCCAACTGCAAGGCAGCCGACATGTCCGCATAGCTTCGATAGGGAGAAAATGCGCCGGGCGGGCCCGACACGCGATCGCCCTACTGGTTGGTTCAGAACAGCTCCGTCTGAGCCGGTGGGTAGACAAGCGCTGGCCCGACGGCCTGCGCCATCGGGTTCAGCGGATGCGGTTTGGGTTCGGCGTGGGACACGATGTGCAGCACCTCATGGCCCCGGTGCGTCAGCAGGTCGGAGATGAGACGTCGGTGGCAACGCCACCACGGTGCCTCCGCGCACATCAGCGCGGTCCGATGTTCGCCCCCCAGCGCAAGCACCTTCGATAGCCCGCCGGCGAACTCGGCGGTCGCCATGTGGTCTGCGTAGCCCTGAAACGCGGCGTTGTCCCACGCACCATTGGGCGAATCCGGCTGCACCTTGCGCCGCCCGCCCAGTTCAGGAATCCAAAGATACTCCACGCCGTGCGCTGGCAGCGTTTTAGCCATCTGCTCGGATGCGAACCAAGGGTGACGACGCGATCCTGGGAAACGACGCACGTCCGCGATCGCCGAGATGCCTTGTGCGAACAGCAGGCGTAAGAACTCGTCCCAAGGTCGAGTGGAATGCCCGATGGTCCAGACGGTCACCGGGGTCGGAGCGGGAGCATCGCACTGCATGAGGCTCATTGGACAGGAGCCGGCATCAAGCCCGCGTGCTCATCACGTGCTCGGCAGCTGCCAACGACGCTCGCGTCTGCCCGTCTACGCTCGGACACGACCGCGGGGATAGCGGCTAGTCGTTTCGGGCCCATTTCGACAAGTTCTGCTTCAACGCATCGATGCCCTCCCAGGGATCCTTGCGGCGACGTTTCAGCTTGCCCGGCACGTCCTTGATCGTGAACGCGTCAGCCCGTTTGAGGTTTGGCAGCTCGCTCCACGCCAGAGGCATCGCGACAGGCGCGCCCGGTCTACCCCGCAGGGAATACGACGCCACTGCGGTGGCACCTCGACCGTTACGCAGGTAGTCGACAAAGATCCGCTTGTTTCGAAGGGCTTTGGTGGCGGTGGCCAAGAACCGCTGAGGTTCCGACTGGGCCAACGCGTCGGCGAATCCTTTGGCGAAGCGCTTGGTCAGGTCCCAGTCGCACCCGGGATTCAAGGGCACCACGACATGAAGGCCCTTGCCTCCGGATACCCGCAGGAAGGACTCCAGCTCTAGTTGGGCCAGAAGCTTCCGGATATCAGTGGCAGCCTTTTTTACCTCCGCGAAAGGCACATCTGGGCCGGGGTCTAGATCGAATACCACCCGGTCGGCACGGTCAGGCTCCTCCGCGTGGCTTCCCCACGGATGGAACTCCAGGGCATTGAACTGGACCAGCTCCAGCAAGCTGGCCGCGTCGCGCACTACGAGGTAGTGGGCGTTGATGCCGCTGTCCTCCTTCAGCTTGACCGAGTCCACCAGCTCCAGCCCGGCGGTGTGGTGCTTTTGGAAGAAGCAGGGCTTGCCGGTGCCGGCGGGGCAGCGAATGATCGACAGCGGCCGATTGATCACCTCGGGCAGCAGGTGGTCCATGACCGCCGAGTAGTAATCCCAGACGTCTTGCTTGGTATAGCCGTCACCGGGGAAGAGAACCTTGCTCGGGGAGGACAGTTTGGGGGGCACGCGTTCGACTTGAGGCGTTGCGGCGGACCTCCCGGCGGAGGACGCGGCCGATACCCGTTTGCCACGGGCCGGTTTCGCCGGGGCGGCGCGATCCGAATCCGCCAAATCATTCACTTCCTTGTCGGCCCGCACGGCTTTCAAGGAGGCTTGGCGCAGCAGTTGCTGCCCCCCGATGCCGCGATAGAACACCTCCACCACGAAGCGCGGCTCGAACCACGTGGCAGAGCGAAGATCGGTGTCCTCGGTGGGCACGTAGGCCGTCGGCTTCTTGCCTCCCCCTTGGATCCTCTTGCTCACGTCCTTGATCAAGGCGTCGGAGAACCCGGTGCCCACCCGGCCCACGTAGAGCCAACCGTGTTTGGCGTCGGGCTTGGCCAGTAAAAGCGAGCCAAAGCCGCTGCGGCTGCCCTTGGGGGCCGTGTAACCGACCACGGCGAACTCGTCGCTGGCCAGCTGCTTGGTCTTGCGCCAGTCGTCGCTGCGGCCGAGGTGGTAGCCGCGATCGGCGCGCTTGGAAATGATGCCTTCAAAGTGCTGTTCGCCAGCTAGGCGGTAGGCCTCGTTGCCGTCGCCTTGGACGTGAGAGCTGAAGGCCAAATGGCCGGCTTGGCCCTCCAGCAGCTCCTGCAGGAGCGCCTTGCGCTCCAACAGAGGTGCTGCGGCCACGTCCACGCCATCGAGGTGCAGCAGGTCGAAGAGCGCGTAGGCCAGCGCGCCTTGCCGCTCCCCGGACAATGTCGCCTGGAGCAGGTTGAAGTCCTCCTTGGTGCCCGATCCGGCGATCAGCTCGCCATCCAAGGCAGCAGAGGTAAGGCCCAACTCCGCCACGGCGTCGCGTATCTCGGGGATCTTGTCGGTCCACTCCAACGCGTTGCGGGACCAGAGCCGGACGGCCCCATCGGCGACCGTTGCGAGGATCCGATACCCGTCCCACTTGATCTCATGGACCCATTGGTCGCCCTGCGGCGGGGCCTCCCCCAGCTTGGCCAACTGGGGCTCGAAGGGGCCGGAAGGCGGAGCCGCCTCTTTCGCTTTGGGCAGGGCCAAGGCCTTCTTGGCCCAGTTCTTCCGTCGCGCACGCTTTGCAGGGAGGGCTTTGAGCTTCTTCTTGTCGGCTTTACCGCCGCCGGCCCTCCTGATGTCTGCCGTTGGGGCCGCCGACACATCGGCGAGCAGATCGTCCGCTTCCAGATCGCTCGCATACGCATCGTCGTCCTTGAACAACAGCCACTGCGGCTGACGGGCCGGTTTGCCGGACCGGACCAAGCGCCACCCGCCTTTGAGCTTGGTGCCGAACAGCTCGAATCGCAGGTGACCCTTGGCAAGTTGTGCCTCTGGGTCTCCTTGGGTGGCCCAAACGCCGTGATCAAACTGGGCCACGTGCCCACCGCCGTATTGCCCCTTGGGGATCTCGCCTTCGAAGCTAGCGTAGTCGACGGGATGGTCTTCCACTTCGACCGCCATCCGTTTGACCTTGGGGTCGTAGCTAGGGCCCTTGGGGACGGCCCAACTCTTCAGGGCGTCGCCGATTTGCAGCCGGAAGTCGTAGTGCCGGCGGCTGGCGTGGTGAAGTTGGACCACGAAAATGGCGCGCTGCCCTTGCGGCAGCGCTTTGCCAGGCTCGGGCTCCTTGGTCTGGTCAAAGCGGCGCTTGCGACGGTATTCGACCAAGGACATGACGGCTCCTCGTTACTTGCCCAGGTGCTTGCGAACGGCCGCAGCGGTGGGGCCCACGGCTTTGACGGCGGCCCGGAGCTCGTCGGCGGACACGCCCAGCGCCTTGGTCCAATACTGCAGCTCGTAGTCTTCGTTGACGTTGATGCGGTCGCGGTCCGGGCTGCCGGTGTTCTTCTTGTCGTCGCTCATGGGATTCTCCTTGGGTGATCAGGCGCTCTTTAGAGCCTTCTTGGCGGGGGCTTTCTTTGCGGCTTTCTTTGCTGGGGCCTTCTTTATGGCGGCCTTCTTGGCAGGCTTGCTGTCTTTGGTGGAGGACTTGGAGGCGGTCTTCACCGGCGTTGCTTTCGCCGGGGTGCGCTTGTTGGTTTCCAAGCTCTTCTGGAGCAGCGCCATGAAGTCCACCACGTTGGTCGCCGAGTCCTCGCGATGTTCCGGTTCCTCGAAGGTGGTCGTGGCTCCGGCCTGCTTCACCCGCTTCTTGATGATGTCGGACAGGCGCTCGCGGAACTCGTCCTGGTAGCTGTCCGGCTCCCACTCAGAGGTCATGCTCTCAATCAGCTGCTTGGCCATTTCGAGCTCTTTGGGCGCAACCCGGTAGTCCGACGCCCCCCCCTGCGGCAGTTTGTATTCGTCCGGAGCCACCAACTCCTGCGGGTAGCGAAGCAGGATCATGATCAACGCATCGCCTTCGGGCATCACCGCGCAAATGTATTCGCGCGTGCGGATGACCACCCTGGCGATGCCCACCTTGCCGGTTTCCTTCAGGGTCTCTCTGAGCAGGACATAGCCCTTTTCGGCCTTCTTGCCGGGCACCAAGATGTAGGGCTTTTCGAAGAACCTCAGCCCGATGCTCTCGGCGTCGACAAAGGCCTCCACGTCGATGGACTCGTGCGTCTCGGGGGCGGCCGCGGCGATGTCTTCTTTCTCTATGACGACGTAGCTGCCCTTGTCGTATTCGAAGGCTTTGACGATGTCCTTCCAAGGCACTTCTTCACCGGTTTCGGCGTTGACCCGCTCGTAGCGAATGGGCTTTTTGTTTCGTGCGTCCAACATGCGAAAGCTCAGATCCATGCGACGCTCGCCGGACATGAGGGACACCGGAACGTTGAGCAGCCCGAAGGACAACGAACCACTCCAGATGGGCCTGGGCATGCCAGCCGCCTCCAATCCTAGGGCCTTTCGTTGTAGGCCCGCCCACGTCGGCCGGGCGTGAACCCGGCCGGCGCGGCGCAGTGGTTACTTTTTGGCTTCGACGCCCGGGGTGGCATCGCGCACCATGAACTCCTCGGTCACCTCGGGCAGGTGGGCCGCCAGCCAGTCGGCCATCGCCTCTTCCTGCACGAGGATTTCTTCGCAGATCCGGGCCGTTTCTGCATCGCCCACCGTCTTCGCTGCGGCGATCAGGGCCGTGTAGGAGGCGATCTCGAAATGCTCGAAGACGTAACCGGCCATCGCGCCTTTGACGATCTCGTCGGAGGCCGTCATGCCGCCGACGGCCTGTCCGAAGGCTGCCATCTTGCCCATCACGTCCTTGAGGGTCGACGGCGAGCCGCCCAAGCGCTTGATGCACCCTTCCAGCCGTTCGCGCTGGCCAATGGTTTCCTGAATGTGCTCTTCAATGCGCGCCTTCAGCACGGGGTAGTGCTCGATCCGCGAAGCCTGCCCCTTCAGCATGGTTTCGGCTTGCTGTTCCATCGCGTGTGCGTCGCGCAGCCAGTCCAACAGGTTCTCTTTGAGCTCTGCCATGGATGTCCTCCTCTCGTGTCGGGCGAAGCCTTACCGTATCGAGGCTGGGATGCGGATCAAGCGATCCCCGAGTGAAGGCTTGGCGAACGGCGGAGCGTCCGAGACCGGCGATGTGTGGGCCTGGCGATCGATGGCCTTCGTGGTGAACGGCGCGCATGCAACGCATTCGCAGCCCATTGACCGCTCCCGCCCCATGCTGAACGCTCCTCAGCGCCAGGCCATCCTCATGACCCGTTCCGCGCTTTTGCTCGTCTTCTTGGCCCCCTCCCTCGCCTTGGCTCAGCAGGGGGACGGAACCGACGTCCAAGCCAACGTCCATACGTTCAAACCCGCCAAGGTAGATGCGACGCCCGAGCGCGTTCAGGCCCTGAAGGTGCCCAGTGGCTTCCAAGTGCGTTCCCTGGCGCAAGGCCTTCAAAATCCCCGGATCATCGCCGTGGGACCAGATGGGCGAATTTATGTCTCACGTCGAGATCAAGGCGATGTGCTGTTGCTGGAGGATGCCAATGAAGACGGAGCCTTGGACGCCGAACCGAAGGTGGTCTTCTCGCGTCCAGGGGCGCACGGCCTGGCCATCGCCAACGGGCAGCTGTATGTCGCCACGGCCAACGACGTGTACCGCGCACCCATACGCCCGGACGGCACGTTGGGTCCCGAGGAACGGATCATCAACGACCTGCCCGATGGCGGTCAGCACCCCAACCGCACGCTGGCCTTTGGCCCCGATGGGATGCTCTACATCAGCGTGGGCTCGTCCTGTAACGCGTGCAACGAGACCAATCCCGAGCACGCGGCACTGCTGAGGTCCTCGCCGAATGGCAAGAGCCGTTCCATCTTCGCCAGTGGCCTGCGGAACACCATCGGCTTTGCTTGGGACCCCAAAACGGGGGAGCTGTGGGGGATGGATCACGGCATCGACTACTTGGGCAACGATGAGCAGCCCGAGGAGCTCAACCGCATTCAGAAAGGAAAGAAGTATGGTTGGCCCCACATCTGGGGCAAGGACGGGGTGAATCCCCAGAGCACACCGCCAGGGCAGATCAGCAAACAGCAATGGGCGGCGACAAGCGAGCCCATGGTGCTCGGCTACACCGCCCACGCGGCCCCCATGCAGATGCTGTTCTACACCGGGCAGCAGTTCCCGGCAGCTTACCGGGGGGACGCCTTCGTGACCATGCGCGGTTCCTGGAACCGCAAGCCTGCGTCGGGCTACGAGGTGGTGCGGGTTCGTTTCGACGCCGGCAAGCCGGTCGCGTTTGAGCCTTTCCTGACCGGCTTCCTGGTCGACAACGGCCAAGCGCATATCGCACGGCCCGTCGGTCTGGCGATGACCAAAGGCGGTGCACTTTTGGTCGGCGACGACGCCAATGGCGTTATCTATCGGGTGACCTACAGCCAAGGCCAAGCGGCCCCCTCCCCCGCGGCGGCAGTGCCTAGCGGGCCCTTGATGGCCCAAGTCAATCAAGGCTCGGGGGTCCCGTTGGCCAAGGATCGGATCGGCAACCCCGCCGCGTTCCAGTTCCGCTCCCCGTCGTTCTCCTCGGGCCAAGCGTTGCCTCCCCGCTTCAGCGCGTATCACGACGATGCATCGCCCGCTCTTTCGTGGAGCCCGGTGCCTGGTGCCAAGTCTTATGCGCTGATCATGGAGGACCCGGACGCGGCCAACGTCAAGCCCTTTGTTCACTGGGTGGCCTACAACATCCCAGCCACCACACAATCACTGCCGGAGGGCCTGCCCGTCGATCCACGGCTGCTGAAACCGGAGGGAATGCTGCAGGGGGCCAACAGCCGAGGCTCGGTAGGCTACTTTGGCCCTAAACCGCCGGTCGAGGATCCACCGCACCATTACCATTTCCAGCTGTTGGCCTTGGACACCGCGCTTGATATGAAGGCCGGGGCAACGCGGGACGAGGTGCTGAAGGCCGCGAAGGGCCACATCCTGGGCGTGAGCGAGATCGTGGGCACCTACCAGCAGACCGCCGCCCCGCTGAAATAAAAAAAGGGACCCGAAGGTCCCGACCGGTGCTAGGTCCGGAAACTCAGTGAACCTCCAGTTCCTGGCGAAGGGACTGGAGGGCGGCGGCGATCTCTTTCAGGCGAAAAGGCTTTTCAAGGAAGGGCGTGCCTTTGAAGCGTTCGGGCAGCCGGTTGGCCCCAAGACCGGTCGTAAACAGGAACGGCACCCCCAACTCGACCAAGCGATCGGCCACGGGGTAAGACTCGACCCCGTTCAAGTTGACGTCAAGCACCGCCACATCGAAAGCGGCTTCCTCGGCGCATGCCAAGGCTGTGGGCAAGTCTTCCGCCGTCTTGGAGACGTCGTAGCCGACTTGGGCAATGGCCTGCTCCAAGACCATCATGAGGGTGGGTTCGTCCTCTACAAGAAGAACCCTTACTGCTTTGCCGTCCAATCCCATGACTTTCTCCCTACAAGCGCTCTGCGTGGTTGTGCCACGATTGAACAGTGTGGCCCGAGGGCTCGCCCGATTTGTGAAGAGGGCGTAAAAGGATGACGGCCGTCGCTCTTCTACACTGCGCACTCTGTCGCCCTTCGGTGGCCCTGCCGAGAGGATGACCCATGAACCGACCAGCGAAAGCGAAAACCGATTTGAGGGACGAGAGCCGGCAGTTTGCCCTGCTGGTGAACTCCGTCACCGACTACGCCCTATACATGCTCGACCCCAGCGGGGTGATCCAGACCTGGAACCCGGGTGGGCAACGAATCAAGGGCTACCAGGCTGCCGACGTGGTCGGCACCAACTTTTCCCGCTTCTACCTGCCCGAGGAGGCCCAAGCCGGCCTACCAGAGCGAAACCTGCGGACCGCGGCCTTGGAGGGGCGCTATGTCGCCGAAGGCTGGCGGTTGCGCCAAGACGGAACGCGCTTTCGCGCCAGTGTGGTGATAGACCCCATCTGGGAAGACGGGGAACTGGTGGGGTTTGCCAAAATCACCCGCGACATCACCGAGCGCCACGAAGCGCAGGAGCAGCTGCTCCAAGCCCAGCGCGATCTCCTGCAGGCGCAGAAGATGGAGGCCATCGGTAAGTTCACGCTGGGCTTGGCCCATGATTTCAACAACCTGTTGACGATCGTGGCCAACTGCCTGGACCTCATCAGCCTGCGGGTCAAAGACGGGGGCGTGGCCAAGCTCATTGACACGGCGCAGCGGGCCGCTGAGCGCGGGGCCCTTCTGACTCGGCAGTTGCTGACCTTTGGCAAGGGCCAAACCCTGGTGCCAGAGGCCGTCGATTTGGCCGCCTTGATGGCCGAATGCGAAGCGCTGCTGCGCCGCTCTGCCGGCGACGCGATCGCATTGACGGTCGAGGTTTCTCGAGGCCTTCCGACCTTGTCGCTGGACAAAGCACAGCTGGAGGCCGCAATCCTTAACCTGGTGTGCAACAGCCGCGATGCCATGCCGAAGGGCGGAACGATCCTCATCACGGCCTCTGCGCGGCAAACCCGCGATCCTACGTTGCCCAACGCCAGTGAAAGCCCTTACATCTGCTTGAGCGTCCGAGACGACGGTTCAGGGATTGAGGCGGACCAGCAGGCCAGGGTATTTGAACCGTTTTTCACTACCAAACCCATCGGAAGGGGCAGCGGGCTGGGCTTGAGCCAAGTGTTTGGCTTCACGGCCCAGTCCGGCGGGTTCACCGAGCTCCAGAGCGAGCTTGGGAAGGGAACCCGCGTCAGCCTTTGCTTCCCCGCACCAGAGCATTGAGATGCCGATCCACGTGTTGTTTGTTGAAGACGAAGACGATCTCCGCAGCGTCGTCGTCGAGGCCCTGACCTCTCAGGGCTTCCAAGTCACTCCCGCCAGCAACGGGGACGAGGCCCTCGTCCTCCTGCGCGGCAGCGCCAAGTTCGCGGTGGTAGTGACCGACTTCAACATGCCGGACAGCGCCGACGGGCTGGAGGTCGCGGCGGAAGCCGCGGTTGCTCAACCCCAGGCCCGCGTCATGCTCGCGTCTGGCCTTCAACGCTCGCAGCTGCCCCCGCTGCCCGAGAAGGTTCGATTTCTCCCGAAGCCTTACCGCTTCCGACAGCTTGTTACGGCGATCCACGAAGACTTGGGCTGCACGTAGGGGTCGGATTCCTTGCGCTGCCTGGCGGTCGCCACTGGTTCACCTTCCTACCAGTGCGCGCCTGCTCACTAGGAACATTAAACGGTCGATCGCGGTTGCGTTCAACGCTTCTCCATCCCCCCGCACCTTGAAGCCGGCCCAGTCGCCCTCTGCGACCTCGCTCAGCTCTTGGACTTCCACAGGCAACCAGCGCATAGGCCAGTAAGGCAAGCGACGATCCGTGATCGTCCCTCTTTGCAGCTCGATCAGATCGTGATGGCTCGAAGCACCGAGCACTCTGGAGAACACCACGTCCAACCCGTCCGGGGGGCCCTCCAAGTATTGGAGGAAGCGCGTCCCGTCGAACAAGAGCACCCCACTGACACCTGCGTCCCGGTTAAATCGAGTTGCGTCGTCGACCAGCTCCTGGAGCTTGCCGCTCCGGAGGCCAAGCAGATCGCCGCGCAACGCGTCGGATGCCTCGCTGACATACACCACGGCCCTGATGGGCATTGGGCGCTCCTTCTCAACTTGTCTGGCCATCCCCCCTTCCACGAACTTTAGTCCCGCCCACGCATTTGGGCAATCGCGTTGGGAGATAGCGCCTACAGGCGGCTGTTAACTTGATCCCGAGTTCCAATCGAGTAACCTTTGGTTATGGCCCTTTACAACATCGCGGAACGTTTAAGCACGGCTAAAGAACTAATCAGCAGGGGCGATGACGCGTCATTGATCTACGCCGCGCTGGAACTACGATTCTGCCTGGAATCCGTGGCGTATCAGAACTTGGCTGCATATGGTGAAGACGTTTCCACCGAGCTTGCTCGCGAGTGGCGACCGGACCAGATCATCAAAATGCTGGCCGCCTTCGATCCGAACTCTGATCAAACGGCCAGCTTCTCCATCTCGGTAACGCCACCGCCCAAAGACCTCGATTTTGCCTCAAGTGACTTGAAGGCCGCTTTCAAGGACAAGGATTTCTTGCCGATCGGCGAGGCCAAGCGCATTCCTTGGGGCAAGTTTCGCAGTTACTACAACTCGTTGGGGAGCTTTCTCCATCTGCGCAAAGATCTGACGAACGCACGGCCGAAGATCGAAAGGCTCCGTGTTCTCATCGCTGAGCTGGAAGAGGTTGCGAGCTCGACGCTGATCGCTGCCAGCAAGGATCTCGCGACGGGCAAATGCGTCGACTGCGGCCATGTGCTCATTCTCGGCCCGGCCGAGCAAGCGGGGGACAAGCCCGTTTTCTGCCCGAACACCAAGTGCAACTCAAGCTATTTGGCCATCAAGGGGGACCCGGAGCGACGGGTGCAGAAGGTTGAAGCCCTGGGGCTGCGCTGCGAATGCGAGGCCATCGTTCCTATCTTGCCAGAGAGGCTTCTCAAGCCTGCGGTTTGCCCGGCTTGTGGGTCGACCGTTTGCGCAGTCATTGCTGCAAAGGCAAGGGTGCTAGGGGTGCCGCCCACTCGGGAGGGAGACCTGAGCGGCTAGTTGCACCTTAACTTCGCCACTTCGTCCACGCCCGGCAGCGGCGACGGCAACACGGCTTTGCACACGCCGGAAACCTCCACCGGCATCCCAGACTCGGGGTGTTCCAGGTAGAGCGCTCCATCGTAGCCGACCATGGCTTGCTCGTTCGGCGTGGACGCCACGGTGCCCGGCGCGATGTTGGCTCCGGTCAGAGTGAAGGCCCTGGCGTTCCGAGTCAGGAAGGGGAACGTCACCCGCACGCCACCCTGACGGGGGGCCACGGCTTGTTTCTCCGTCTCCCCGATCTCCACGCCCACGGGCAGATCTTTGTCTTTGAGGCTCACCGTGGTGGGCAGCAAGGAGGGAACGTCGGTCACCAAGACGCGGCCTTGCTTGTTGGTCCGGCCGACCGGCGCTCCGTTGACCCGAACCGGCAAGTCCGCCTGGCCAGGCACGTCCACGACCGCAAAGCTGGCGTAGGCGGGTCGCCCGAAGGCCACGCCGCGGTGGTCCAGGAACACGGAGCCGGAGAAGTTGGCCGCCACGGAGGTTTGCCCGTCGTAACGGTCCACCATGATCCGGGCGTCGCCGTAACGCGTCATGGCATCCGCCGTGGCCCGGGTGCTGCCCTGATCGCCCTCGGCGTGCTCTGCCGCCAAGCGAAGGCCGCCCTCGGTGCGGTAGGTCGCTCGGGTGGTCAGGGCATCCTGGCCTGGAGCTTGGCGGGCCCGAACGCCCACGCTGGCCTTGCTGCCGAAGCGGTAGGTGTAGCTGGCGGACACTTGAAGATCGTCGCCTTGGAGGTCTCGGAGCACGTTGGCGGACACTTGGCCTGCAGTGCCCAGGTTCGCGCTCACGCCCAAGGAAGCGAAGGCCAGGCTGGAGCGCCCCGTGTCGATGGCGCTGTAGATGCCACGCAAAGTGAAGCGGCGATCCGGGCGGTAGGAAACGCTGGCTTGGGTGCGCGAAGCGATGGGCAGCGCCGTCTCGCTCTGCAGTCGCCAGAAACCGTCGTTTTCTTCGTGTTCCAGCCGCAGGCCAAAGGTGGGCCCTCGGTAGTCGTAGGCAGCAGCCCAACGCGTCCCGCCGTCGCTTGAGCGCCCCACCTCCCCGTCGAGCACGCCCCAGGTGCCCGGGGCCCAGGTGGAACCCACGGTGACGTTGCCCTTGCCGTTCTCGTCCACCTGACCACCGGCTCGGATGGTCCAGCGGTCGTTGACGCCCTTGGCCCACGACGCGCTGACGCCGGCCGTGCCGTAGCGGTTTTCGTCTTCGCGGACTTGTCCGGCCGCGATTTCCCAAGCGGAGAGTCCAGGACGCAGCAGGGTTGGGGCCACGTAGAGCCGTGCAGTGGAAACGGCGGTTTCCCGGCCGTAGGCGTCACGCACCACTACATCCGTTTGGCTGGCCCCCAAGGCCACGTTTCGCCCGTCCACGGTGAAGGGGCCGGCGTTGACGTCCTGGCGCGTGATTTCGGCTTGGTTGGACAGGACCTTGACCTGCCCCGGATCCAACGCGATGCCCCCCAAGGTCGGGACGGGCCACGTCGGCGTGAGCGGATCCAGCGCTGCCGGGTCCTTCGCGAGGCGAATGCCGCCCAGCGCCACCGGGCCGATGCGGGGCGTGGCGTAGACATCGCCGGCTTGCCAAGTCCGTTGGCGCGGCAGGTCGTCTTTCTGCCAAGCGGTCATGCCGCGGCGCATGCCAAACCCGTTGGTGGATTGGTTGAGCTGCCCGGTGGTGGAGACCACGCCCCAACGCCCTCCGGTGCGCGCCTCCAGTGCCAAGGACGTCGCTTGTTGGCCGCCTGCAATCTGGGTGGCGAGGTTGTAGTTGACCAAGACGCCCCCGATGGCGGTCGACACCTGAGAAACCGGGGTGTCGCGCTGGGTAAGCTGCTGCGCCGGTTTGCGGTCAGCGGGAATGGTGAGCTGCACGGTGGCGTTCTCGGGGTTATAAGCCACGGTCACGCCCAAGGCTTGGTCGGTCAGGCCCTGACCTTCCTCGCCCGGGCGAAGGGTCACGCCGAGCTGCTGCCAGGTCGTGGATTCGGCCACCCAGGCCCCACTTTGCTGCCAGAGCAACACCGGGTCCTTGGCGGGCAGCCCGTTGGCCTGGATCGGCGCGGCCAGCACCGGCTCCACCCCGTCTGGAATGGCCGCGTGAGCGCTGCCGATGGACAGGGCCAGCGCGAGGCCCAGGACGCTTCCACGCCGCACGTGTCGCCCTCAGTTCACGGGGACGACGACGGGAGCCCCGTTGACCGTGATTGAGAGCGTGGACGCCTTGAGGCCAGGCTTGAGCTCCACGTGCTTGCTCTGCCCCGGCAATACCCATCCCAGCGCCCCTTCGCGCCATGCCGGCATGCCTTGAGGACCGACGGCGGTCAGGCGCGCGGCGGTCGAACCGGTGTTGGTCAGCAGAAGGCCGTTGGCGGTCAGGCGGGCCGTGAGCACCGGAGGACCGGCCTTGGCGTCTTCAAACCCCACCGGCAGGTTCTGGTGGATCAACAACTGCACCTGGCCCGCCGTGGACGGCTGGGGCAACTGGCGCAGCAGCACGCGGTAGTAGCCGGGCGTGCCGACGCCTTGGGTGCGGACCAACCGCACGGCCCGGCGTGACCCAGGCGGGATTTCGACAATGGACGGTGCCGCGATCACCGCCTTGGCGGGGCCGGTCACGTCCTGCCCGCTGGGATCTTGGGACCAGTCCAGCACCGTCACCTGAAAGCGCTCGGGGGTTTCCCCATGGTTTTCCAAGGTCACCGCTGCTGCCTTTTCTAAAGCCGGGGCCACGATGCTTGTGGGAAACAACGACACGTTGCCCGCCCAAGCAGGAGCGGTCCACAGCAAAAACAATGGAACCACCAACGAACGCTTCAACATCATTCCTCCAAACCGATCACATCCTTTGATCCAACCAAAACATTTAAAGTTGTCAACCCAACTTCAAAAGAAAACCCCCGAAACTTCGGGGGTTTGGTAGAAACCCTTTGAGGGTCAGTAAGTCAGGGTCACGGCGATGGTGTCGGAGAAGGTCCCGCCGGGCACCTTGTTCAAATCATAGAAGGCATAACCGATGCCGATCATCTGCTGCTCACCGGTTCCCACGCCCTCCCAAGCATCGGCCCCACTGCCCCACACTTGGCTGGCACCAGGATCTTTGAAGAGGCCGTAGGCGACGAAGTTTCCGGCACCATCCGACACGGCACGGTGATTGGGACGAGCAATCGCGGCACCGTAGTTCAACCCATCGCCGGGCACGATGCTGAAGGCGGTGCCCTGGTTGCAACGCACCAGCAACGCGCCGTTGGAATAGCCCTGCGTGCCGGACGCCAAGCCGTTGTATTCACCGCCGCCCAGCTGGGTCACGAGCAGGCTGCACTCGTTGTTCACGGTCGCAGAAATCATCAGGTCTTCGGTGACGTCAGCGGCGGACGCCGAAGTGGCAGAAAACGCGGCCATCAAGGCCAGAGAAAAAGAAAGGGTCTTGCGCATGAAAAATCCTCCTCGGATATTGGGGAAAAGGGATATGGCCCGGCTTGGGCTTACTTCACCAATACTCGATAAATCCATTTCCGCAAGGGGATCGGGCAACAAGATTTGCAGGGGCCAACGCAAAGCGCTTGCACCGAGGGCACGAGTGAGCTAAAAAGCAATCGCCGGTCGCAGAAGCGTCGGTGTTGTGCCCGCATAGCCAATAGGCTCCGGGTGCCCGAGGTCCACCCAATGGGGGCGCGGGAATCTTTTTTCGATTCCGGAGCCATCCATGACGACCAAACGCCGCAAATCCCTCCGCACGTCTGCCTTCCATGCCCAGTTCGGCCGCTGCTACTACTGCGGCCTGCCGATGTGGCTCGCAGCTCCTTCAGAGCTCGGGCTGAAGCCCAGCAAGGCTCGAGCCTTTCAATGCACCGCGGAGCACCTGGTCGCCCAGCAGGATGGGGGCCGAGACGTATCCGGGAATGTGGTGGCCGCGCATGCCCGATGCAACCAGTGCAGGCACAAGCGCACGGGACCAGCTCCTTCCCCTGAAGCGTTCCGGGCCTTGGTTCAGAAGCGGCTGGCAGTGGGAAGATGGTGGTCCAGACTGCCGCCAGGGATTGCACGTGCTGCTGTATGACCTCATCAAGCTATACGAACCTTCGTTTGATCCGGCTCGCACCAAGGTTCACTTGGCCCGGAACAACAAGATCGACGATCCGATCGATGTCTGGCTGGACGGCCGGTTTGACGATTGGCAATGCTGGCAGCGGCAGCGAAACTTTGACCGGGACCTGGTCTTGTCCCTCGTCCAAATCCCCAACACCTACCGCTGGATGTTCGCCGGCCTCTTCCGATCCGTGGGAAGCAGGCCCGATGTGGATGCCAACGGAACGCCCCACGTTGACTACACCTTGGAACGCATCGACAGCACACTGGCGTTAGAAGGACGCCTCTTCGTGACGGGGAAATACGTCAGCCGCACCTCCTATCTGAGAGGCGAGACCCTCTCAGGAGACATGGTGGTGCACGAACTTCTGGCAGAAAAGCTGGGAGACGGAGAGTTCCCTGGGTTCGGTCAAGTGGACATCGACAAAGATACCCTGGACCGCGTCGTTGCCAGCGGCAACAACTCTTGGCGTGCGGCTCTTTCCAGTGTCAAAGGCATCTATCTCTTAACGGACAGCAAGACCGGCCTGCTCTACGTCGGAAAAGCAGACGGCGACGCCGGCATCTGGGGACGCTGGTGCCAGTATTCGAGCACCGGGCACGGCTGGAACAAGGCCTTGGTCCAAGAGTTCGGCATCAAGGCCACAGATCGCCAGCGCGATCTCCGCTTCTCGATCCTCGAAGTCATGGACCGGCGCTCCCAAGAGAGCCAAATCGACAAGAGGGAGTCGCACTGGAAGCGGATCTTGATGTCCCGCAACGGCTACAACCGCAACTAGCAATGTTCAGCTGAGCCGCAGCGAACCGTCATGTTGTGATCGTAAGCGGCATGCCCGAGGCACGCCGTTCTGGGCACAGGACGCTCTTTCAGACAGGCAGGCGCTCGGCGATCCAATCCATCCATCCGGATTGTGCAGCCGTCGCATTGGCACTCAAGGCTCCACGCCCGGGGGCTGCCCCACGGCCGCGGCTCGCACCTCTTGAAGGCGCAGGGACAGCTTGCTGGCAGAGACCTTCCCTCCGCGACTGCCGCGCGCCTCGCGGACAATCGCCAGGGCCATGACCACGGCTTGGAGGAGATCCGATTTCGTCCGCCCCTGCTCGCTCCACTCGCCCGGAAGGGCGGCCAATGCAGCGACCGCGTCCTTCCCTGACAAGTATTGGACGCACGTCAAGGCGGACCAGTGAAGCCCAAACTCAGTGCGCAATCGCGTTCCCGCCTCCTCTTGCAAGAGCGTTCCGTCGGCCATGTCGAGCAACACGTGTGCAGCGGCCAACGCCTTGGCACGGGCATTTGCAGAGCCTTTGTCCACGGGATTAAGCAGCCGGCTTCGGCTTGGCCTTCTTGGCAGGTTTCCGAATCGGCTTTGCCTTCCCTGCCTTCTTGGCGACTTTCCCCACCCTCGCAGCTCCCTTAGACGCGGCCTTCTTCACCTTCCCAGCGGCGGGCGGGAACTTGGCCCCAGGGTTGGCTTGCGCCCACGCCTTGCCGTCGGCCGACTTGGCCCATGCCGTGAAAGCCTTGGGTGCCAGCCCTCGGCCTGCCCAAGTCTCTCCCGTCGGGAGTCGATACTTGGGGGCGACTTTGCCGAGCTTTCGGCCTTTCAGGGGCCCAGTAGAGGCTTTGGGGGCTCGCGCCGGCTTGACGTCGATGGCCTCGCCAATGAGCTTAGCAATCCGGCGACGCTGGGCAGCACTGAGAAGCTTCGCATACTTCTGAAGCACCGCGATGGCCTTAGGAACCTCACCGTCGCGTTTCTCCACCAACCGTTTTTGGGCTTCGAGTTGTTTGATTTCCGCGTTGATCGACTGAAGGGTGGTCAAGGCCAAGGCAAATACTCCGTTGAGGGCAAGCAAGGGTTATAGCCGATCGGCGGACCGAGGACCAAACTGCCTCGACGCGAATGATCGGCGCTTCCGAGGGTAGCATTGGGCCCTTTTCCCGAAGTGGGACAATACGCACCGCCCCACCCCGCTCGATCGGCACCCTACCCGGACAGGCGGACGGTCCACATTGACCAGCCAACCGATCTGGTAGCCGATATCTCGCCTAGTGAGACAGGTGGGCCTCACCATGCGCCAAAACATTGGCACAGTTCCGAAGAATCCATCCAAGCCACGATCTGTGTAGCATATTGCATAGGCCCTTCTAGTCGGCCGCACTTCTATCTCAAGGAATGAACAGGGGGAATCGATGGAAATCCTGAATGCGGTAGCACACAAGGTGAACAAGGACAGAGGCGTTAAGGGAGCGAGCCTTGGTGAGGCCAAGGGGGAGCTCGCAAGGACGGACGAGCTTAACTCGTTGATGCTCACCCTCCTCGACAGCTACAACAATCGCAGCTCCAGATTTGCCGGATCATTTGAGGAGGATGAGGACAACTACCGTTTCAGCGTCCATCTCAGAGACCACTTGGATGGAAAGACAACCTTCATCGAGTTCTCGATTCATGCAGGCCGTCGATTGGTTGTCTCGATGAACGACGTCATCTTTGCTGGCGGCGGCTACATGCTGATGCTTCGATATACACATCAGCAGAGAGACATGCTGATGGTTGCGAAGTTGAACCCTCAGTCCGGAGCCATCTTTTCTGACGACCTCGACAAGGTCGTGCGGGCGCCATATCTGAACTTGGATCGCCTCCAAGTCGCCGCCCGAATCGATTTGGCAGCTTGGCTTGCTGGCGGAGAACGCTACCTCAGCTTTGTGTTAAAGAAGAACAAAGACGAGGGCCCGTCCGACTACTTCCAAGATTTCGTGGGCTGCAAAGTCGATCAAGACTCAAAAGTAGAATCAAAGAAGCTTGTGCTGGTTGTGAAAGATTTCGCAAGCAGCTTGGTGGATGCCGGGGCAATGCCAGCCGGCGACGTGCCCGACCTCCAGCGTCGAGCATTTGATTACGTTGAGGGCCTGAGGAAAAGCGAATCGCCTCGGCTAGATGACTTCGAGGGGTTGGCCAATGCAATCTGGCCCGATGAGCCTGCTGCGTTCGTTCACTTCCTCAACGGCCATGAAAGCGCCCCATCGGCAGGATTTCTTCCCGATGCCACGTCCATCAAGGCACTGTCCGATATCAACTACAAGAGCAAGGAGCTTTCACTCAAGATGACCTACTCCTTCAAGCAGGAGCACGTCCATCTTGACGGAACGACTGTTGTTATCAAGCACGCCCCTGAAAAACTGATCCAGGAACTCAACGAGTCCTGACATGCCAGCATTCGATTCAATCGTCGGCCTATGCCGTTTGAGCCGCACCTGCCAGATCGCAGGTGCCAACTTGATCGTGCGAACCGAGTCATCTGCTGAAGTGTCGGCCCTTATCGACGCCATCGAGGCAGGCGGGCGGCGCGTCGCCACGGTCTTTGAAGGGAAGGAGCGCCCGTCAGGGGTTGCGGGCATTGAACATGGATCTGAGATTGAACTTGTAGTGCACGGTGTTTCGAAGGCTGGCGAGGTCGTCGCGCAGAATACTGGTGCTCTGCTTTCATACAACATGGGGCGGTTCCAGGTCGAAGCACCGGAAACCTTCTATTTGCTCCAAGAGGACTATGCGCTCGGCGAGGCCCAAGTCCCCAGCCTTGTTGCCGCCTACTTGCGTTGTATTGAGTTCGCGGAAATCCTCAAGCGGGTGGCCGATGACTTCCGCGCGGGCATCGGCGGCCCAGGCACAGCCATCATTCTCACTGGCCGCAAGTTGAGCATCCCGCTCACCTACAGCCAGTGGCTCCTCGATGATGTTCCTTCGGCAGAGGACTTATCGCAATCACGTCACGCGATTTTTGATGACCACCTCAAGATTGGTCGGCTCGACGCGATCAAGCGTGTTCTCGTCAGGTTTTTATTCAATGTCCCCACCGAGCAGCGCTTCGAAGTTCTACTGCGATCGTGGGGCGAGATCATGCAGGCGTTCCTGTCAGACTTCGACATCTATGCCTCTGGGTTCAACTTCGACAAGGCAAGAGAGGAGTTTGAGCGCCGGAAGCTCGATTTCGTCGTCAAGATGAATGCTGCAAGCTCCGACGCCATGACCAAGCTCATAGCCATTCCGGTGGGGCAAGGCTTGCTTGCGAGCCAGATGAAGACGGATGCGGCTTACACCGTAGTTAACCACGCCCTTCTCACTGCGTCCTTTGTATTTCTTCTAGTTGCTGCAATGCTGGTTGCCGCTCACGTTCTGACACTTCGCCAGGTGGGCTTTGAACTGAAAGCCGAATCGGAGATGCTGCGGCAACGCGCACTGCCCACCTACAACCAGCTGCGCCCAATGATCGAGCAACTGCAAACGCGGCTTCGTTTCCATCAATGGGGAGTTCCCATCGTCATGTCGATCCTTTTGCTCGTCACCACCGGCATGACGCTTATTGCCTACTCGGAACTGACGGCGACCACCTGAGCCTACTGGACGCAGTAAAGGTCACTGGCCGACTCGAAAATACTGGCTCCAGCCTTGTCATGTTCACTGTTCACATCTAGGCGAAGCGATCCCGGCCAAGTTGCAGTAGCGGTAGACAGCTGAACTGCTTATCCCAAGCTCCCGCGCCAACTGAGCCCGGCTGACCACCTTCAACCGAGTCCGAACCTGGTCCAGGCCCAGCCCCCGCAAGGTGCGGTGCTCCGGCCCTTTCAGGACACGCCCCAAGCGAAGGGCTCGGCGGTCCAAGCCGATGGTGGCCGGCGACACGCCCAAGCGCTGGGCCACCTCGACCGAGGTCAGCCCGGCTCGGACCAGCCGCTGCACCTGCTGGCGACGCTCAGCGAGCTCGCGGGCTTGGCGGTCCCGGAACGCCTGCCGTCCGGAGCCCGCCAGGCGGTGCCGCCGGACAAAGCGGTTCACGGCTTGGTGGGTGACGCCCAGGCGTTGGGCCAAGGCGCGCTGAGTCACCCCTTCGTCCAGCAAGGATTGAACCTGGGCCGGGGAGCGGCCGCCGAGGAAGCCTTTGCGTGGAATCATGATGGAGTGGCCTGACGACGTCGCCCATCGCGCGGCGCTTTGAGACCCGCTCTTTTCATGTAAACAGATATAGACGACGCGCTGACCCCCAGATGCAGAGCCACAGCGTTGGCCGTCTGGAATCGGGCGAGCAGGATCTCGACCTCTGCTCGACTCAAGCCCGAGAGGGTCATTTTCTCCGCCGGTTTACGCATGCCCGGAAGCTTCAGCGGTTTGCGGTCGGTCGATGGTGTAGTGGCCTGGCGGCATCGCCCGTCCCGTGGCGCTTTGAGGCCGGCTCTCTTCATGTAAGAGGACACATGCGCCCCACTAGTTCCGAGATGCAACGCCACTGCCTTGATGGTCTGGAATCGAGCAAGAAGGGCCTCGATCTCTGCTCGACTCAAGCCCAAGAGGGTCATTTTCTCTGCCGGCAGACGCACAGGCGGCAGCTTCAGCGCTTTGCGGTCGGCCGTTATGCACGCGTATGGCACGGCCAACTGTTGCGCCATTTCAGACACCGATAGGCCGGCCTCGCTCAACCGGCGCACCTCTTTGCGCCGAGCCAGAACAACCGCCTTCTTTCCGTTTTGCGGCATGTCCAGTTCGTATTTCTTGCAAAACAGGCTAACCGCTTGCTGCGTGACGCCGATCCGAGCCGCCACACGGGTGCGGGTGCCCAGTTCGTGGAGCAGGCTCAGCACTTCCTCAACCGAGTGCCCTGCAATGCTCCTCGGTTGTCGTTGGCAGACCGGCAACCGCAGTCCAAGGGCTTGAGCATCTTTCTGCAAGGTGTAAACAGCCACCCCGAGGAACCTTGCGATGTCCTTTCGTGCCATGCCGGCCTGAATGCAGGCGCGGACCGCATAGCGGCGTTGGCTCACATAAGCCCGGTAGCGCTCCGAGGGCATGGCATCCGCAGGATCCACACGCTGAGCGTGCTCGATTTGCTCCGCTTCGCCGTGTGCGTTGCGGTGCGCGGTCAGGGCGTCGTCCACGTCCTTGCTGAAAGGCGTGTTGCGTTGGGCTGCGTCGTAGATGGCCCGGATGTCTGCGGGCATCGGCAACAGCTCGATGCCATCCGGCCCGGGAAGAACGTCTGGGGCAAACAAGGTGGACGGCTCGCGTGTCATCGGCCCACCCAGTAGCCCAGTCCCGCGCTAAGCAAGGTGGCCGCGTATAGAGCGGCGTCCTCAGCGCTGGAAATGTTGAGGGCCATTATCACCGCCACGAATGCAAGCGTGAGGACGCAGCCCGTGAAGATCCCCCCATAAATGGCGAAACCAATGTAAAGCGACGCGCTCCGCTCGCCGCTCCGGATGAAGGTCAGCGATTGCTTCACCGTCGGGTAAGTCAGCGCGGCCACAAAAGAGGTAACCGCCGCCGAGCAAAGAAACACTGCAAAGACCAGAATGGAAAGGAAAAGCATCGTCAACGCACTCATCCGCGCGACCTCCCCTTGCTCCAGAAAAAGGCCAGCAGGCAGAGCACCGCGACCGTGCCGAGTGCAAACAGGCCTCCCCCGGTGGCGACCTGGTGCCAGATGCTGAAGGTGGCTTGGGCCAAGAACGCGCTGATAACCACCATCCCAACCCCAAACAACGCGCCATGAATCATGAAGCGGCCGTGCGTGCGAGCGTCTCGGTCACCGCCCCTCACCCGTTGCCAAGCTGCCTTGGCGTCGCCAAAGCGCTTGAACGTCCAGAACGGAATCAGGACCATGAGGCCAAGCAGGGTCAGCAGAAAGATCACGCTCACCATCGGCGGCCTCCCGGGTGACTTCTGAGAGGGCGCGCTTGGAAGGTGAGAGGTTGGCCCCACTGGCTGGGCTTGAGATTCCACGCCATTGGCAGGTGGTGCAGCTCGTGAGGTTGCGCAGGGGAGCAGTCCATGCCATCCAGGATTTGGAGCGCAAAGGGAAGCGCACGGAGTTCCTCGGCCAAAGAGTCCATACCGTCCCAGACAAAGGCCCCAGCCGAAATAGATATAGCCATCAGCGCTGCCCCTTCATAAAGCAGATCCAGTGCGTCGCTGCACGCTTGCCGCTGGGGTGACCGAACAGGGGCTTCTCATCCGTCAGTGCCAAGATTTCGCTGACCTTGATCTGGGTTTCGTTCCACTTGAAGATCAGCACCCCCGAAGGCTCCAGCACGCGAAAGCATTCGGCGAACCCGGCTCGCAGGTCTTCGCGCCAAGTGCTGGGGTTGAGGCAGCCATACTTGGCGCGCATCCAGCTTTGCTCCCCCGCTTTGCGCAAGTGAGGCGGATCGAACACGACCAGCTTGAAGCGCCCGTCCGGGAATGGCAGGGCTCGAAAGTCCATGCCCTGGTCCGGGCGAACTTCCAGGTGCCGGCCGTCGCACAGTGTGTGTTCCTCGGAACGGATGTCGCCGTAAATGGCGCGCTCGTCGGCTCGGTCGAACCAAAACATGCGGCTACCGCAACACGGGTCTAGCACTGCTTGAGTCGAGCCATCCATCAGCGCTGCCCCTCAATCGGCACAACGCGGGTCTTGCTGCCCCTACCCGTCAAGAACACCTTGTCACCGGCGCGGATCGGCAGGTCATCGGCCTGAACAATGGCAATGACTTTTCCGCTCTCCAGATCGCGGACATACACCTCCACGCCCCGGCGCTTGCGAAAACCGTTTTGAACGGCCGTGCCGGCGACGCCCCCAATCACCCCACCCGCCACCTTGGCGGCGCTGCGGTAATCGCCTTTAACCTCGCGAGCGGCCCCATAACCCACGGCCGCGCCGATGGCGCTGCCGGCGTTAACCTTCTTGTCCGATTGGAGGACGACCTCGCGGACCATGAGCACCTCGCCCAGACGGGCGTTCTGAACACTCAAGGTTTCACTGGTGCCGTAACGACGGGCGGAACTGTTGTCCGCAGCGGAGGCCGTCAAGGGGAGCAGGCCGGCAAGGGCCAGAGAAAGAACCAAAACGCGCATGAGGCCTCCTTTTCCGAATGGGTTGCACTACCCATAACAAAAGGTTTGGTTTGCGCAAGGGGATCGGGAAAAGAAAAAGGCGGCTTTCGCCGCCTTTGTCGTTACTTACAGGGATGCGCTTCCGAAATATCCGACGCGACGGCATCCCACCCAACACCGCGAACACAAATGGCCGGCGATGAAAGCCGTGGCTGGTCGCCAGCCCGCACGATCAACCGGGTGGTTCGGCCGAGAACGTCAGCGGTCACGGCCAACGAACGGCCGTCGCTCCAAGGACGGTCGACGGAGCCTTCGAGCTGAACCTTTCTTTCTTGAACCTTCTCCCAAGGGATGCCCCCGGCATTGAGAAGGCTGGGGAAATCATCCAGGGTCGCGTCCTTGGGCAGGTCTACCTCGCCCAACAGAATCACCGCAGTGGGCGCAGCTTCTCTTTCAAGTGCAGCGACGCTGGGTTGACTGGAACACCCCGCAGAGAGCAACAACGCACCGGCGATGGCCGACAAACAAAGATTACGCATACATCTTCCTTTTTTGTGTAGGTAGAAATACCCATAACAAAGAAAAGAAGATGCGCAAGGGGATATGGAAAAGAAAAAGGCGGCTTTCGCCACCCTTTCCCTTGGCCTTAGAAGCGCGCTCGCAAGCGAGGGGCTTCCTGGGCTTGGCCGTCCTGCCCGTGGGCCTTCATGGCCGCACCGACCTGGCGTTGGGCGTCGGCCGCAAACCCGCCTTCCGGTGGCTTCCAAGCATTGGCAGCGGGAAGAAGCTCGTCCAAGAGCTTGGATCGGTTGTGGGCTCGCAGCTCGTTCTCAGCGTTGTTCAAGAACGACTTGGTCTCTCGGTTGCTCGCAAAATCGATGGGCTTCATGCCAGGCTCGTTTCGAAAGCCGTTGACATGGTTGTCAAAGCCTTGCTCGCCGACGAGCTTACATTCTTTGTTCCAATCCGCCCCTGCGAACACCAGTTCTCGGCAGAGCTCCGTGTTTCCCTGCTTCGCCGCTTCATGGAGGACGCTGTAGCCGGCATAGTCGTTGTAAGCCCAGCCCTCGTCTCCGTCGATGTTGAACGTTCGGTTTCGACTGACCAGTTCTTCGTTGGGATCCACCTGCTCCAGCAGACGTTTGGCGTCGCCGGCCTCAATGAGTGCCACAATGTTGAACACGCGGTCTTGCGCCTCCTTCGTCTGCTCCGCCTTTTCCGCGGCCTGCTCTTCCGCTTCGGCATCCCAATACCGATCCTCGTGGTAGTAATCCCGGGTCGCATAAGGGGTTTCCCCCCTGTCGTTCTCTACGTGGTGCTGGGGAACGCCTCGCCCCACCCCATCGACCAACTCTTCCATCGCGCGCTCGTCCGCGGTATGGGCAGGAATGTTTCCCTCCATGTCTTTTGCGTCAACCTGGGCGCCGGCCAACACCAACGCCTGCACCATCTCCCCCGTTTTGACGTAATGAAGCGGGGTTCGGCCCAGCGCATCGGTGTCCCTCACACTGCCGCCCTGCCCCAACGCAGCGACAAGCTCGCTGGGCGTTTCGGCCAGGAAAATCGGGTCGGTCGCCGCATCGACGCGCTCACGCGGCGAAAAATCGTCTCGGTGGTTCCGAATACTTTCTCGATAAAGCATAGGATCATGTTTTAGCGCTGGCTCGCCATTGGAGTTCAGCGGGGAGGGATCGGCCTTGGCATCCAGCAAGCGCAGCACAACGCTTGGGTCGCTGGCCAGGTGGAGCGGGGTGTCTCCCCCGTCCGCCCGCAGATTCACGTCGGCGCCGGCATCGACAAGCATGTGGATATCGCCTTCAAGCCCTCGCTTCGCAGCGACATGCAGAGCGGATTGCCCTTGGCTCAGGGCATTGACATCCGCTCCGGCCTTCGCCAACAACGCCAAACCTTCCGCAGTACGTTTTTCGGACCAAGCGGGTTCCCTTTGGTAGGTGCTCAACAGGCGATCAAAAGGCGAACGCCCTTGTTTGTCCAACGCGTGAACATCCGCCCCAGCCGAGATGAGCAGCTCCATCTGCCACGGTTCCTGACATTTATGCAAGGCGGAATCGCCGCGCGAGTCGCGATACCCTTTCACATCGGCGCCGTCTTCGATGGCCTGCCTCACCTCATCCTCGAAGCGCCCCTTCAGGTCAACGAAGGTCAAAGCATTCCCTAACCGATCCGTTGCCTCATCGTTGAACGATGGGGGCGCACTCTGCGATCCCAACCGGGTCCGACTAAAAGATGGGATCGCCCCCTGGGCCTGCAGAGCGCTCTGTTGACCCGACCGAGTCCGATTGGAAGAGGGGATCATCTGAGGACGTTCACCGGGTGAAACGTTTACCGGCTCCACTGAAGCCACTGGCCGCTGGTTTGAACCATCCAAGCGTTCCCGGACGGGGGGTTCAGGCGGCTCAGAAGAAGCCACGCTTGGTAGTTCCGTGTCCTTTTGACGGATGAAGGGTCGAAGTAGATTTGAAAAGACGTTGCCAGCCATGGTTCCTCCGCTTGGTGAGTGATACTCATGTCTTAACAAAGAAAGGGGGATGCGCAAGGGGCCGCAAAGAGAAAAGGGGTGGCTTTCGCCACCCCTCTCAATCCAGCGCAAGAAGCTCAAGAAACAACATGGCGCTTAGTTAGTGATTTCTCAGGTCGGTTAACTAAGCATTCTTTCCACCCCGACGACGGCAATCGTCGGAAACCAAGGATTCTAACAACAGCAAGGATAACCACCCAACCACCCTCTAACCGCTCACCCTCAGAAAGTTATCAGTTAGAAGGAGAAGGAATCGGACCACAGCCGGGACTTGCCCCGACACATTCATTTCTAACTCGAAACCTCTAAAGGTCAATCCCCCACCTGCGTTAAGCAACCTGGCGTTCCTTGCGTCGCGATGGATACCTTCGGCCGGCTTCCGCCTTTCGCCCCTGCTCCATGCCCTGCTCCTTCTTGACCTGGGGCAGCGGCTCACGCTCGAACGTCGGGATGTCGAGGAAGGTCATGACCTTCTCCGCTTGGCTGGCTGCGCGGAACAGGGTCCTGGGGTCGTCGGCGAGGGCCTTCATCCAAGACTGCAGGTAGGCGGCGTGCTGCTCTTCGTGCTCCTTGCCCGGGGCAATCCCCAGGCGCTCGGAAATGAAAAGGCTGGACAGCTCTGCCACCAGTTCCTCCTTGGCATACCCCTCCGTCCCGAATCGCCCGGTTAGATCGCGGTCGAGCCGGTGCTTGGCCCCGGTCCAATGGGCCAGTTCGTGGAGCACGGTTGACGCATAACTAATCGGATCTTGAAAGCTGCCGGCTTTCGGAACGTGGATGCTGTCGGTAGCAACGGAGTAGAAGGCCCTGTTCCCGCCATCGTGATGAAGTTTTGGTTGGTGCTTGTCCAACAACTCCCGCACACGCAGGTTGCGGATCGACTCGGGCATGATGAAGGGCGGCGGGGGCTCGGGCATACCGTCCATTTGGCTGGCGTTGAACACCGTGGCGACGAACACCGATGGTCCCTGGTATCGGCTGTTCTCTTCGCCTTCGGTCAACGGCTCGGCATCGTCTTTGGCCTTGCCCGTCTTGCTGAAATCCCAGTAGGCGATCTGCTGCCCCTTCTCGCCGCGCTTGACTTGGGCCCCAATGCTTTCTGCCTGCCGGTAGGTCAGCCAGCGATTGTCGTTGTAGCCATGGGCCATCTGCGCCCCGAGAAGGATCAGTGTGTTCGAGCCCCTATAGGACTTGCCCGAGGTTGGATTCCACGGCCCGTTGATCGAGCCGTTCTGCGGGGCGTCGGGGTCGTTCCAGGGCCGGCGCCAGGGGATGGTGCCCTGCTTCATGAGGTCAAGCATCCGCTCGGCGGTGGCTTGGATGAGATCGGAATACTTGGACATGGGGTGGTTGCCTCAAATCTTTTTCAACCTCCTGCGCCTCCAAGCGGGTGGTTGTGGGTGGGGTCGGGTCAGAACTCGATATGAAGGGTCAGACTCTTGCGGTGATACAACGCTCGCCGCACCAGCTCGGCGATTTCGTCCTCGCTGCGCAATCCCTGGTCGCCGTCTTTTCCCAGACGGACATGGAGACCAAACCCGCTCTGCACGAGCAAGTATTGCGGGTCCGCTTCCGGTGTCTCTGGGCTCTCTAGATCGGCCAGGCTGATGGCCGATTCGGGGAACGCGTCGTCGGGGATGTGGTTGGGCGATGGCATGGGGGCTCCGTTTTGGTTTGGATACCCCTTTGCAATAGCGCAACGTCGCCGGTTGTAAAGGCCTACGCGGCTTCAGCCATCGGTGCGCCCGACAGGAGGTCGATGGCTTCCATGGCCTCTTTGCTCAGAGGGTCACCCAACCGAACCTCCTCGTCCGGGATGGACTGGGGAGCCCCGCCCTCCAGGCGCGGCTTCAATCCCCCCACGCGCAGGTTGACCCAGCGCTCGGCCTTCGATCCCTTCGTCGCCTTCTTCTGCTTCTGCTGGAGCCCCGGCATCCGTTCGCGCATCCGCTTCCAAAGCTCTTCAGCACCCACCGGCTTGCGGCCCAGCTCATCCAGAACGTAGTTTCGGTAGTCTGCATAGATGTCGTTCTTGTCGGTCCACGTGCCTTCTTCTTCGATGACCATGCGCTCGGCGAAATAAGATGCCGTGGTGTCCGTCTCGTGCCGGGTCTGCTCGGCCAGCGCTTTGACGGCCTCGGGCATTTCCTCGGGCAGGCCGCCACGCTCAATGAGGCGCATGGCCCCCTCCAGCAGCCAGTCGATGATCACGGCCATTTCCGCCGGGTCCTCGGTCAGCTTCTTGTGGAAGTCCGGATCGCGGTCCTTGTCGTTCTCGGCCAGGCGCACATTGAACGGGATCATGCAAATCTTTCGCCAGAAGCCGTGTTCGTGACTCGTCACCGAGAACATGGCGTTCAGTGCCAGGAAGAGCGTGCCGCGCGGCACCGTGGTGTAGGCATCTTTGCCCTTGTTCTCCGCTGACATGGGATCGCGCGAGATAAGCGCCTTCAAGACCTGCTGGATAGGATCGGAGAGGACCTTGGGCGCCTCTGTCGCCAGATAAAGAGTCTTGGAAGCGAGAGGTGCCATGGCGAACTGCCCATCCAGCTTGTCGATGCGGACCGCAGTGTTCTTGGGGTGGATGGCTCGCAGGACGTGAAGCAAGGTGCTCTTGCCGTTGCTGCCGCTTCCCAGCAACAGGAAGGCTTTTTCCAGGCACATCGGCATGACCGACGACGCCATGGCTTCTTGAAGCAACCCTCGCACGGCCATGTCAGGCATGAAGCGATCCAGATATTTGGCCCACCGCGACTTGGGGTCCAACGGCTTGGGGGTGTAACGACCCGACTTCACCTGGTCCAGGTTGAGCTTCGCTGGAACAAGAGATGTGATCCCGTGTTTGGGGTCGGCCGGCAGGTATTCGATGTAGGCCTTCTTGTTAGCGTCCTTGAGGATCTCCAGGTAACCGCCCTTCAGCGGCACGATGGCCCGATGCTGGCTTTCAGGCAACTTCATGCCAGGCAAGCGGATCATTTCGAGCATGGCCGTCTTGACGCAGCTGGTTGCGCTGCTCTGCTTGGCGTCCTCCGGGGCGTGCTTGCGCATCCAGTCCAACGCGTGGGCTTCTACTTCCCGGGTGGCTTGCAGGGCCCAGATGCCTTCGGACTCATCCCACTGATACAGGGAAACGTCGATCTCGCCGTTGTCCATCTTGCCGCCGATGCGAAACTGGTTGCCGCGGCGCATATCGTCGGCATAGGCCAGCTCAAACGAGAGGTCTTCCCCGATCACACCCAGGCCATCCGTGGCGTCGTTGGGATTGGCTTCGGCCCCAAAGGCCTTGCCCTTTTTCTTCGGAGCCTGATCAACGGCGTCGCCATTGGCCTCCCCGCCCTTGACAGGGCCAGTCTTCGACTTACTCTTCATGTTGTAATCCCTAGTTGTGAACGCCCCGGTTCGCACCCGGGGTTTTTTATGCCGCTTGACTGGGGCGATGCACCCACTCTTGAAGCGCCTGACGCATGGCCTCGGAAGAGGTTTGCCCACGGGCCACCGCCGTCTCCTCCACCAACGCCTTAAAACTTTTGCTGACCCGGGCCTTCAACAACTCATCCCGTGCGGTCTTTTCGCGTTTCGTCTTCACTGCCTGCTCCGTTTCTTGATTTGTGGTCCTGTTGTGGCCACAAATCCATCTAAGCAGGCTTTACGGAACTGGCAAGGGCTCGCGCCAACGGATGTTCGTTTCTGCTTTTGATGCTCCAGAAACACTTGAAAGTGTGAAATACCTCAAGCATCAGCCTTGGAGGTAACAAGTGCTTGTTACCCACTTGTTACCCTTCAAACCCTTATGTTTACTGGGGGTAACAGGTGGTAACAAGGTAACAAGTGGTTTAAGAGATCCACGCAAGAAAAATCCACTCACCGCTCACAACATCCATGCATACATCCATCGGGAGCTCGCGATCCACCCGTTACCCTGTTACCCCTTGTTACCTCCTTATGGGACAAGGCTTTCACGGGTAACAAGGGGGTAACAGGTGCTTGTTACCTGTTAGGAAAAACAAGAGCAAAAGCGGCTTGAAGCAAGAGCCGGCGGCTGCTCGCCGCCGAGTCTTGAAGAGGGAAAGGCGGGCCTCCGGCCTCTACTCGTAGAGGTGGAAGTGGGACCAAAACCCGGGGCGCCTGGGACCGATCAGTTCGTTCCCCACCGTGACTTTGACCGCCCCAAGCGGCAAGAAATGAAACGTTTGATTCGCGTGGATCTGCAAAGCCGTCATCGCTGCGCACAACGGATCGATGTCCCCCGCCAGCACCAGGATTTTTTCGCTTGGAAGGTGTTTCAGTTGACTCCTGATCGCGGCAAGGGCAAGCGAACCAGCGCCGCAACAGCTGTCGTAGACCTTGGCTCCGCTCCCACCAGGCCGATGCCTGGTGGCAAGGGCTTGAACCAGATCGAGAAGATCGCCGGGAGTGAAAGACTGACCCAGCCCTTCTCCACCCTTCCTGGCCAGCAGCTCGGCATGGACCCGTCCCAGGACATCGTCAAACGGCCTGCTTGCGAAGACCGCTTTGATGTAAGCGTTGATGGCTGCTACCACTTCAGGCGCTTCTTCGACATTTTTTTTCAAGGGTCCAAAAGCAAGGACTTTGGTGTCGAGGTGACCCTTGGTGTCTGCGTGGATATGTGCCATTGACATCAGTGCGTGCTGAACGAACGTTTCGAATGCAACCCGCGGATTCCACGGCTTGCCAGGAGTGGAAGGAATGGCGCGGATGGCCTTCACAAGCGCAGTGACCTCATTCATTGTTGGCCGCCCCCATGTCAGCGCCCGTCACCCGGTTGGCCTTCTCGAGCCGGATCTCCTCATCCATGGCGATGAACCGATCTCGCGTGAGAGACCAAAACACCACCCGCGTTTCCAGGTATTGAGTGATGATGTCTTTGCACTCGACCACCACGCTCCCGATGGGCATCCTCCAAATCACCTGGTTTGACAGCAGTTGCAGGGCTGTAATCGCCGAGCACAACGGATCGCGGTCATTCGCTTTCACGGTAAGCCCCAGAAGGGCCTTCGGATCGTTCCTGACCAGTTCGTGAAGCTTCGCAAGCAACAGCGTGCCGGCTCCGCAGGTGGGGTCACCCATGGACCACTTGTCTTTTTGAGGAGTTGGAGCAAAGGCAGTCAGCGCCCTCGCAAAGTCCCAAGGGGTGAAATATTGAGCGTCGTTTTTATTCCCATTCCCCACGAACTCTCCAAAGAGCTGCCCCAGGATGCATTCGAACGGCTCGAAGGTTTCCACTGCGCCCCCATAGGCCTGGCCCGCCTCGAGGCACCAATCCTCGGTCCCATCCACATCGGTCCCAAGCAGCGTCAAGTCGCACCAGGGAGCCAAAGGCCCACCTCGCCCGACGGCCAACTCCGCCTGCTTGAGCACGAGAACCTTCAGCGCAAGCGCGGTGAACTTGCGCATCTTTTCCCTGGGCGATTCCCCGGGGATGGCTTGGATAGCCTTCAACAACCGCTGGTAAGCATTGTTGCGGCGGGAGGTCGGCTTGGCTTTCTTCGGAGTGCGCTTATTCATCGTTAGCCGCCCCCACGTCAGCGCCCGCCACCCGGCTCACGTGGGCCATGTCGAGGTAGGTTCCGCGAATCAGGCCAGACTCCACCCCCCGCTTGAGCCTGCGCGCGGCTGCAGCACCGTAGCCGATGAACACCGATCCCGCCGGGCAACTCGTGCCCAGGGTCCCATCCGGGCGGCAGAACGACAGACGCCCCTTCGTGAACACCACCGCTGAAACGCTGGGGTGGTTGAGCACCGACTCCTGCATCCAGCTCGTTTCCATCCGCGCCAGCACAAGGGCAATCCCGTTGCCATGCTCGGCGGCCTTCTCCATCCAGCGGTGCTGGCTGGTCGGGCTGTTCTTGTGCCCGCCGTAGGGCGGATTCATCCACACAAACGCCGACTTTGGCCAGGGCGTCTTGAGCCCGTCGTCGCTGGGCTTCAGCATCCGGGTGGCCGTGCGCCAGGGCATGCCCTGCTGCGGGATGCAGGGATCCAGGTCAAACGGACCCAGGCCGTGGACGATCTCCGGCGGGGTGAGCCAGGTTTCGGTCGTGATGCCTTCCGGCGCCCGGTCGTAACCAACGTTGTTGGCGACGGCGAGCGAAAGCCTGGTCTGCTTGGGCTTCTTCGCGGGCTTCTTCGGCTTGGTCGAAACAGGGAGGGGGCGAGCAACAGCGTTCATGGGAAATCTCCAGGTTTGAAGGGCTTTTAGGCAAAGCTCCGCCAGCACGGCTGGTCAGCCGCGTCGCGAAAGGGTTTGGGGTTGGGCCTCAGATGACTGCCAGGCCTCGACAGTTACAGCTCTAGTTCGATGTGCTCGGCAATGGCTTCAAGCGTCTCTTCATCGACGCGAAAGGCATACAGGTTTCCTCCCAACGTAAACTCGACGTCGTCGTAAAAGGTCACTCCCCACACCTGCCACCGCGTGGCATTGAGCTGCACCGCGTCAAGCTTGCGAAACTTCTCCAGCGCTTCAGATTTGGTCGCCGCAGCAATCGCATAGCTTTTGGTCGCCAACCCGTCCCCCGTCAACTCCACACATCCCTCTTTTTGATCGGGATGCTGGATCGCAGGAAACTCCAAGAGAGCTGCACGCCTGCGGGAAAGTACGACCCGCGGCACCTCTTCCGCGATGGCATCGCCCTCCGAGCAACTGATGCGCGTCTCGATCCGATTCAGATCAAAGAAAGTCATCAATGCGTCCGCGGCTTCTTGGGGATCGATGCGATCCATCAGCGCTTCAGCACTTTCAATGCTCCGAGCGTGGCTGGGCAGCAATGCGGTGACGTCAAGAGAAGCGGTGATGTGAAAGGTAAAGATCTGCTGCGTCATGTCGATTCCTTGGTTTGGACAAAGCTCCGCCAGCACGGCTGGTCAGCCGCGTTTCGCGAACGTTTTTTTTTGGGGTTCGGCCAGACTGACCAGGTTTACTGCTGCGCTGCTGGCTTAGCCGTTGGCGGCGTCTTCGATGTCCAGGAAGCTGTTCAGCGTTGCCAGCTGCAAGGTGAGCACTTGGTCGGGGGGTACGCCCCGCAGGTCGCGGTTGGGCACGATGACCGACGTGCTGGTGTCGGCGGCAAGCAGGCCCAATGCGTGGGGCAGAACGTCGGCCAAGGCGTCGGCGAGGACCTGCGGGGTTACGTTAGAGAACTGGTTAGAGAGCGAGGGGTCGAGCGAGAGGATGAGCGGTTGCATGACTGTCTCCGTGCTGGTGTGGCTCCATTTTCCAGTCACGATCCGCGCGCTTCGATGCCCTAAGAGGGCCTCCCCTCTTGGACCTGAATCCTCATTCATCCAGCCACGCTGGGGCGGCGGCGGAAGCCGCTGCCTCCCCGCTTTTATCTCTCCACGACCGAGCCGGCGGGCAGCCGGCGAGACAGGGGCGTTGCGCCCCTGAAGGACCGTCTAAAAGGGCGTTCCCTTTCTGCTCGGGGCAGGGGCGGGAAGCGAGACGTCCAGCAGCTCCGCCCTCGCTTCGTTGCGGGCCGTGAGTGCCATCTTGGCGTCCTTCAGTCGCTCTGCTTCGCGCGCTTTCAGCACCATGGCTGGCGCGGCCTGCGGGTCCTCTTCGGCATCGAATGCAGCCCGGGCTTCCGATGCGTCTTTGATGGCCAGGGATTCCTCCCACGCCATGTAGTCGGAAACGGCACCCAGCCAGTCCTTGTGGCATTGGAGCAACGCGTCTTTCAGTGCGGGCTGTGCCCAAGGCATGCCGAACGCGTCGGCCAGTCCGCACTTCTCGACCTCGAGTTTGAAGTAGTTGTGTTGATCAACCTCAGCGATGCTCTTGCCTCGGAAGAACATCCGAAGGTGATCCTTCGCGCCCAAGGTTTGACCAGGTCTCACCGACGCCACCACCCGCTCGCCTCGCTCATCGACCCCAATCGTGAGCAGGAGGTCGCCATTGAGCTGCTCTCGAAACGTCGCCAAGCCTTCTGGCAACGTTCGCGTGGCCCCCAAGAGATGGCCTGGCTCCCTCGCGTCCCGCCATGGGCGGCCGCTCGGACGGTTTTTCTCGTCCTCAGCGGCGTCAATAAGATCCACCAGCGATATGGCGGCATGGGTGCGTGCCTGCCCCGGTTTGTCCACGACCACGCCCGTCTTTCGAGCCCACGCGTTGAAGGCTTCGTAGGTCATGTTCAGCAGGCCCGCGGCCTCGGCGGCGGTCCATGTGTCCGTCCGCACCGCCTTCCGCTTGCCGGCCGCCAGCTCCTGGCGCTGCTTTCTCTCAACGGCCAGTTCGTTGTCGAGCACGCGCATCAGCTTCCCCCATGGCACGCCCCACCCGCCCGCGAACGTGTCGTCCGCGTGCCCGTAGCGGTCGGCATAGCGACGGATCAGCGCCGCTTCGGTCTTTGCTTTTGAATCAAACGACATGCTTGGCAACCATCAGTATCTGAGGGGACTGCAGATGCTTAGAAGCGGAACGGCGTGCGAGTGATTGGACCCGCCGCGGGCGGCAGGCCTTCGTCCAAGCCTTGAGCACGGGCTTGGTTGCGGACCTCGCTCCACGCCGCCTGGAACGCGGACTGTGCCGCCTCCATTGCGTCATCGAATCGCTCGCGCGCCTCCATGCTGACCCAGGGCTCCAGCAGGGCGTCGACCAAGGGGGCCTCCCAGATTTCGCCCATTTCCAAGGCCCTGTCGCGCTCTTCGATGGGCAGCAGTTGCACATGGCCCACCAAACGCCCGTCCTGCCGCACCCAGGGCTGAAGCTCGGCGAAGCAGTCGGCGGGCGTTGCGGTCAGCGCAGGGCGCTGCTGAGGCTGCCCCAGCACGGCCAGCACCTCGCCCCAAAACTCCGCTGCATCAAAGGTGGTCAATGCAAAGGCCAAGGACGTCATGTCGGCCAGTGCCATGTGCTTGGCCCGGTCAGGAACCCGCCCCCCCTTACGCGGCACGATGGGGTTGGCACGGGTGACCGTGTGCCGGGTTGGCAGTGACTTGGGGGTGGCCTGCCCGGCCGCGTCGGTGTCTGTGAGCCCGTCGAGCGCCTCGGCGAGCGCGGTCACCGGGACCAGCCAACTGCCGCCCAGCTTGCGCAGGCCCGGAACGATGACGCCGGCCGCCAGTTGCTCGCGGGTCTGCTCGTAGCCGCCGGCCCCCGTTCGGTTGAGCACCCGCGCCACGTCCTCGACCGACAAGAGCGGCTTGTCGGGGAACATGGCGCGCAGGATGGGCAGCATTCCGGTCATGGGCTGGGGAAAAAGTGGGGAAAAACGATCCCTGGAAATCCCTGTTTTTCCCGGGATGGACCGGGGGAGGCAAGAAAAAGGGGCTGGTCGGAAATCCGGCCAACCCCTTAATTTTAAGCTAATTTGAAGCTTGAACCTGGTGCCGGAAACAGGAGTCGAACCTGCGACCTACGCATTACGAATGCGCCGCTCTACCAACTGAGCTATTCCGGCGGAGCCCGCGATTTTACGGGCTGGGCGCCCCGGCGGTCAATCCATCCGGCTCAGCCCGCCTCTACCCGGTTGGCGCACACCCGCCCGGCCACGAAATCCTGCAGATTCCCCAGCGTGATCGCCGAGATCTCCTGCAGCGCCTCCACGGTGAAGAAGCCCTGGTGGCCGGTCACCAGCACATTCGGGAAGGTCATCAGGCGCTGGAAGGCCTCGTCGTCGATGATCTCGCCAGACAGGTCCTGGAAGAACAGCGCGCTTTCCTGCTCGTACACGTCGATGGCCAGATGACCCAGCCGGCGCGACTTCAGCGCGCGGATCACGGCATGGGTATCGACCAGTGCGCCGCGCGACGTATTGACCAGCATCGCGCCCGGCTTCATCCGCGCCAGTGATGCATCATTGATCAGGTGATGAGTCTCAGGCGTCAGCGGGCAATGCAGCGACACGATGTCGGCACGCGCCAGCAGTTCATCCAGCCCGACCATTTCGCCGATACCGCCGAACGCGGGTGACGGATAAGGATCGTGCCCCAGCACGGTGCAGCCCATGCCGTTGAAGATGCGCGCGGTGGCCAGCCCGATCTTGCCGGTACCCACAATGCCAACCGTGCGGCCATGCAAGGTGCGCCCGAGCAGGCCATCCAGCATGAAGTTGCCCTCGCGCACGCGGTTGTAGGCGCGATGGGTCTGCCGGTTGAGGGTCATCACCAGCGCCAACGCATGCTCGGCCACCGCCTCCGGGGAATAGGCCGGTACGCGTGCGACGAACAGATCCAGCGCTTTCGCGGCAGCCAGGTCCACATTGTTGAAGCCGGCACAGCGCAGCAGTACGGCCCGCACGCCCATCGCATGCAGGGCGTGCAGCACCGGCGCATCCAGGCGGTCGTTGACGAACACGCATACGGCTGCGCAATCCTGCGCCAGCGCGGCCGTGTGCACGTCCAGCGCCACATCGAAGTACACGAACGCAAAGCCGTCCCCAGCCGCATCGCGCTGGTTCGCCTCATCCAGGAAACGACGGTCGTAGGGACGGGCACTGAAGACGGCGATCTGCATGGACGGGCCTGGGTGGAATGGCATACCGACCATACCGCAGCAGCACCCGCGTTGGGATGGCACCGGCGATGCCGTCATCGCCGGTGCCGGGCGTCACTTAGAACTTGTAGCCCAGGCCCAGCATCACGCCGTTCTGGATCTGCCCGTCGCGGCGCTCACCCACGTAATCGGCCATGATCGACAGGCGCTCGCTGGCGCGACTGGTCACGCCCACGTTCCAGGCCAGCACCTGCTCGCCCACCGCCTGGCTGCTGGCGCCGAACACCAGATCCGGTGCCGCGGCGAAGCCGGTGCTGTAGCGGGCCTGCGAATCGCCCAGTTCCTTCTGCCAGACCACCCGGGCGCGCGGGGTGATGCGCTCGCCGTTGTTGCCTTCGAAGGTCTTGAACAGCTGCAGGCCCGCACCCACGCGGATGCTCTCCAGGCTGCCGCTGCGGCCAACCAGCGCACCGGCGCCCTGCCCTTCGTTGAAGCGGGTGGCCGAGGTGCGCGCGTAGTCCACCACCGGCAGCAACGGCTGGATCACCAGGCCCTTGGCGGTGGTGAAGGAGAACGCATGTTCCACCCGTGCGGAGATCGCATCGTTGCTGTACTTGGCGCGCAGTGGCTGCTGCAGGCCATCGATGCCGTTGATGCTGCGACGCGTATCGTGGCGCAGATCGGTGTAGCGCACGGCCGCCGACAGATAGCCGCGCGCGTACGTCGCATCGAGGTAGCCGCCCACGTCCAGCGCACGCACGTCACCAGTGAAACCAGAGCCATCGCTGGCCTTGGTCGACATGTCCGCCGCGGCCACGCTGACGCCCAGGGTCACGCGGTCATCGGCCACGCGGGTATCGGCACCGACCACGATGCCACCGATGGTGTGGCTCAGGCCGGCCACGCCACCGTCAGCATCGATGCGACCATGGCTGGCGAAACCACGTGCCCAGATGCCGTGGCTGCGTCCAGCATCAGCGCTGCCCGCAACGCTGCCCGACGCCGGCTCGACCAGGTGCATCGCCAGCTGGTTGAACAGGCTGCCATGGCGCATGCCCGGCTGGGAGGAGACCGACTGCGCCACCTGCGAGGCCAGGCCATCGGCATCACCGCCGCTGCGCATGGCCGACTGGTGCTGCTGCACGACGTTGCCGATGCTGCCCACCAGCGCGGTGTCGGCCAGTCGCAGGCTGGCGTGCGCATCACCGCGCAGGGCACCGGCCTGTTGTGCGATCACATCGCGGTCGGCGAACTGCAGTGCGCCCAGCAGCGATCTCAGTCCCTTGTCCTGGCGATCGGAGGCGGTCGCCAGCGCGCGGCCCAGGCCGTCGCCGGACGTACCGTTGGCAAACAGGCCCAGCTGGTCAAAGCCCGGGTTGGCGGTCAGCCACAGGCCATCGGCCGTCTGCTTCACGTTGAAGCTGAGCAGTGAATTGTGGCGCGGGCGGAACACTTCACCAGCAGTGATGCTGGCACTGTATCCGGCGTCCCCCAGCCGCACGACATCCTGGAAGCCCCCCTGGTAGATCGGCCCTTCCACCAGATCGCGGCGGTAGGCACCGGCATAGAAGCCCTGGGCCACATTCAACGCAAGGTGTGCGCCCTGCGCGATCACCAGCGCGCCCTCCTCGGTGCCGCCGTCGTAGAAGCTGCCGACGCGCAGGCGGCCACTGCCGGTACCACCGGCTTCGGTAACATCAAACAGCACCTGGCCGCCGGGCATGATGTTGACGTAGCCGTGGGTCACCAGATCCCCACCGCGCGGCATCAGCGTGCCGAACACGCGCAGGCGGTTGAAGCCATCTTCGCGGTAGGACGGGCCGGTGCCATCCAGCAGCGCATCGCTGTCGGTGCCGACCGATGCGATATCACCGTGGCCAACCACGATGCTGCCCGGCATCACCCGCAGCTCGGGGGTGCGCAGCGCACCACCCTCCAGTGCGATGGTGCCGTTGTCCACCAGAATGAAATCGGCGCCGGTGGTTTCAGCGGTGCGCCAGGTGGCGCCATTGCTGACACGGATCACGCCGGCGGAGTTGGCCAGGGTCGAGGCATCCAGATCGGCCAGCCGCAGCTGGCCGCGCAGTTCATCCTGGAGGTCGGGGTCGGCGAGCAGCTGCTGCAACGACTGCGCGCCGATACCGTTCGCCCCCCGCGTGGAGAAGTTGTACAGGCTCACCGCATAGTTGATGTAGGTGCTGGCCCAGTCGGTATTCCAGCGCGCGAAATCGTCGTCGACGAAGGCCTGCAGCTGGCGCGCGGTGCGCAGGTAGCCCGGGTTGATGTCGCCGCTGACGTTGCTGGTGACACGAAGGGTGTCACCCGGATCGCGATAGCCCGCCGTGTTGATGATGCTGTTGCTGCGGATGTCCTGGCCCGGGAATGACTCCAGCTTGCTCCCACTGCCATCCGGATCGAAGGTAACCGACGTACCCGTGGTACGCGCCGGGTCGCGGAATACCAGCAGGCCATTGGGCTGCACCACTTCATACATGGCCTTGTGCAACAGGCCCGCATCCATGCCACCGCCGTAGTTGCCTGTGTAGATCTGGGTCATGCGCGGCGACGGCGCATAGGTGATCCTGCCACCACTGCTGGCGGCATGGATCTGCACCGAGTCGACCAGCGGCAGATCGCCGCCGAGGTAACGGTTGACGCCACCGGACTGCATGATCGAGCAGGACGAAATGCAGTGGCCGGACACGATGGTGTCCAGGCCCTGGGTACGGATCACCGCCTGCAGCCACTCGCCGGCAATCAGCGCGCCACCGTTGGACGTTCGCAGCACGACTTCGCGGATCGGACGGCCTTCAGCCTGCGCCTTGGCCAGCAGTGCGGGCAGCGCCACCACATCGGCGACGGTGACGCCGCCGCTGAGGAAGACGCGATCGTCCTGCACGTGATAATTCATTGCCATGACGTCATCCACCACGGATATGGCGCCAACGCTCATCAGCCCGGCCAGGGCCAGGCTCAACTTCGAATACTTCATGCGTTCTCTCTCTCCACCCGCAACACGCGGGTAGAACGATCAACGCCGCAGCGGGGCGATCTCCCCCAGTGGAACGGATCCTGAAAAATGAATACATTCACAATGAGAATCCGATCGATGCACACTCTTCCCCATCCGGTCATCGTCGCGTAAAACTCGATGACGCATTCGCCACCGACAGTCGAGGCCAGCCCTGTCCACCCCGTCTCCCCTGATCCATCGCGCGCCGGAGCCGCCCGCACCTGCGGATGCCTTCATCGCGTTCGTACGTGAAGAGCGCGCACCGCTGTGCGCGTTCCTGCGCACGCGGGGGGTCGGGCCTGAGGATGCGGAGGATATCGCGCAGGACTGCATGGAACGGCTGATCCGCTATCGCGCACAGGGCCCGGACGAACTGCGCCTGCTGCTGTATCGTATCGCCCGCAACCGCCTGGCAGACCGCGGCCGCTCGCCGCAGTCGCGGCCGCATCTGCCGCTGGCCGAACACGATGGCAGCGACGAACCGTCCAGTTCCTCGCCCGATCCATTGCGCCAGGCCGAGTCAGGGCAGATGCTGTCCCTGCTGCGGCAGGCCCTGTTCAAGCTGCCCGAACGCGCACGCGAGGTCTATCTGCTCAACCGCATCACCGGCATGAGCTACACGCAGATCGCGCGGCATTGTGGAATTACTGCCAAGACCGTGGAAAAACATATCGCCCGGGCCCTGCAGGGCCTGCGTCAGGAGTTGGGATCGGATCCGCTGCACAACGACAGGGACGGCCAATGAGTGGCACCCCGCACAGGGATGATGCACAGCTGTTTGAACGCGCCAGCGCCTGGGTAGCCCGCCTGGAAGCCCCGGACTGCACATCGGCCGAACGCGAAACGTTCGAGGACTGGCTGGCCGAAGATCCGGCCCACGTCAAAGCCTGGGTGCAGGCCGAAACCCTGTTCCAGCAGGGTGCGGAGCTTGCGGCTGACCCCTGGCTGCGCACCGCCGCGGCACGGGCGGCGCGTCCGCCGCGCCGGCGCTGGTTGCCGGGCGTGGCCGCTGCCGCCGGTGTCTGCATGGCGATCGGCATCGGCTGGATGGTTGCCGTCGACGGCAACCCGACGCCACAGGTCTACGCCAATGATTCGCACCAGGCACAGCAGCAGACGCTGGCCGATGGCAGCGTCGCCATGCTGGATGCCGGCACCACCCTCCGCGCCCGCTTCGGCTGGCGCCATCGTGATCTGGTGCTGGAGCGGGGTCGGCTGCAACTGCAGGTCGCACCGTCGAACAAGGCGCTGCAGCTGCACGCCGGCGGCAGTACGATCCGCGACATCGGCACGACCTTCCAGGTGGAACGCCTGCGCGATGGTCTGGTCGAGGTCGCGCTGCTGGAAGGTGCCGTGGAAGTCAGCAACGGCGCAGCGCAGCACACGCTGGCACCCGGCCAACAGCTGCAGGTATTGCCCTCCGGCCGTATCCAGCCGGGCCCTGCCCTCTCGTCCAACGCAGCCGCTGAAGGCTGGCTGCGTGGGCAACTGGTGTTCGATGCCACGCCACTGTCGATCGTGGTCGAGCGCATGAACCGTTATGGCCGCACGCCACTGGTGATCGTCGATCCGGAGATCACCGACCTGGCTGTAAGCGGCACCTTCCGCGCCGGTGATGCACAGGAGCTGCTGTCGGCGCTGGAACTGGGTTGGTCCGTGGCTGGCCAGACGCGTCCGGATGGCGCGCTGGAACTGCGCCGCACCTACTGAGGAGACCGGCAGTGAAGGCAGGTCCGGGTGCGCTGCAGTGGGGGCTGCTCCGCGCCCTGCTATGCCTTGCACTGGGTGTTGCCGCACTACCGATGGCCGATGCCGGCGAGCCCGCCGGCACGCTGGAGATCGACGTGGGCGCCGGCCCACTGGTGCCGGCACTGCAGCAATGGGCCCGGCAGAGTGGCACCGCCCTGCTGTTCGACGCACGTGAACTGGATGATCTGCGCACCGGCGGCAGCCGTGACCAACGCGATACCGGGGCCTCCCTGAAGCAGCTGGTCGCCGGCCTGCCGGTGAACATCCTGCGCACTTCATCCGGTGCCTTTGTCGTGCGGCGCGTCCATCCCGAGCCCCCTGCCACGCCGCCGAAAGCGGTCGCAGCCCCGCGCCTGCCGCGCCCGGCTCCCAAGTCCGCCGACACGCCACACCAGGTGGAACTGGCGCCCATCCATGTCACCGGCAGCCGGCTGCCGCGCTCTTCGGTGCAGACCACACTGCCGGTCACCACCATCGATCGCGACGATATCCTGCGCAGCGGCTACGGCAATCTGTTCGACCTGCTGCGGCACCTGCCCGGCATGAACGGCCATCCGGCCATGAGCACCTCGCGCGGCGGCGATTCGCAGTACCTGCCGGTGGGCGCAGCGGCCACCACCAGTCTCGACGGCATGGGCCCGCGGGCGACGCTGTTCCTGGTCAACGGCCGGCGCCTGCCGCGCTATCCGATGGTGTCGCTGGAACAGGGTGGGCTCACCGACCTCGGCGGCATTCCGCTGAGCTTCGTCGACCGCATCGAACTGGTACGCGGTGGTGCCTCGGCCATCTATGGGGCCGACGCCATGTCCGGCGTGGTCAACATCATCCTGCGCGACCAGGCCGATGGGCCCGAAGCCATGCTGCAGACCGGGCTCAGCAGCCGCGGCGATGCGGGCCAGTACCGCCTGCAGGCCGCCACGGGCGGCGCGCGTGGCAACGGGGACCGCTGGTTTGCCGGACTCGATCTGCACCGTGTCGAACATGTCGCCGGTGACCAGCGTGACTGGCACGCGGAAACCTCGCTGTATCCGATCGGCGCAATCTTCGGCAACTGGTACGTGCCCGCCCGGCGCTGCGAGCCGCCCCTGAAGCGGCGCGAGGATGGCTGCTGGTTTGACAGCGCGCGGCCGCGGTCGCTGCAGCCCGCCTCGGATACCGCGTCGGCCTTCCTGCACTACCGGCATGAACGTGGTGAGGGACGCTATGCCTATGTCGAGGCGCGGGCCAGTCACAACCGCCAGCGCTTCGATCTGGGCCCGACCGCCGTTGCGGTGGTCTCGCGCGGAATCACCTTCAACAGTGTGCTGCGTGAGGCCGGCAACGTGCGCCCCAGCGTCCGCGCCACCGATGCCGACCTTACCTTCGGCATCGGCCGCGACCAGGGCCGGCGCAGCTGGGAGGCGGGCATCAGCGCGCAGCGCAGCGACGTGACCTTGTCCACTGCAGGCACCGTGCGCACGACACGCCTGCTTGAAGCAACGCAGGCGCGCAGGTTCACTCCCGGTTTCGACGCGCCGCCGGCGGCCGAGGCGGACACGCTGTTTCCGTCCATCCGCAACCGCGGCAGCACCGCACAATGGCAGGGCTGGTGGGGCGTGCAGCGTGAGCTGATGGCAATGCCCGGCGGCAATGCGCAGCTGGCCACCGGCATCGACCTGCGCCATGAACGCTGGACCTCGCGCCCGGACGCACTGCTGAGCCAGGGCGACCTTGCGCTGGGCCTGCCACAGCAGCGACGCCGCCTGTCGCGACAAAGCAGTGGCGTCTACGCCGAGCTGGGCCTGCCGCTGGCCCCCACGCTGCGCGCGGACCTGGCTGCACGCTGGGACCGCGACGGCGGCTTCATGGCGTTCTCGCCTCGTGCCGGGCTGCGCTGGAGCCCGACGCCGCACTGGTCGTTCCTGCTGGCCAGCGGGCGCGGCTATCGTGCACCGAGCCTGTTCGAGCAACGGCGGCCTCCCGGCTACTTCGGCTCGATCACGCTTCCGGTGTCCAGTGCCCTTCCGGAATGTGCGATCGCCGCGCGTGGTGGCGGCTGCAGCGTCACGGCCAACGTGGTTGAGAACGATGCACTGAAGGCCGAGCGATCACGCAGCCATTCGCTGGCAGCCACGTGGACGCCCGACGACACATTCTCGCTGTCGCTGACCCACAACATCGTGGAACTGCGCAACGAGATCCTCGCCCTGCAGCCGAGCGATGCGGTGTGGAACCGCAGCACGTGGGAACTGGATGAAGACGGCCACCTGGGCAGCCTGCGCCTGTCGTTCGACAACATCGGCCGCACCACCTCCCGCAACTGGGTGCTGCGTGGCGAGTACCGCATCGACAGCGGCAGCAACGGCCAATGGTTGTTTTCGCTCGATGCGCTGAAGCAGCAGGAACTGCTTCGCCGCCGTGACCATGAGGCCGCCGTGGACCTGCGTGGCCATGTGACACCCGAGCTGGCTGCGGTGTTGAACGTGCAATGGCAGAACAGCAACTGGGACATCGCGCTGCGCGGCAACCAGATCGGGCGCACGCGTGCCTGGCTGCCGGGGGCGGAGTGCCCGCAGAAGCAGGTCGACCGGAACCACTGCATGAACCCACGGCAGCTGCGCTGGAACCTGCACCTCGCACGCCGGCTGGGGCCGCGCATCGTTGCAGCGCTGGACGTGCACAACGTGCTGGACACGCAACCGGTGAACTATCTGGTCGGCAATGGCGGGCAGATGCCCGGGCTGGACGATCCGCTCGGCCGCTACTACCTGCTTACCCTGCAGTTCCGCTGAAGCGTAGTAATCTACGCGCCCTGTTCCACCGCGGTCCCCTTCCCCCATGAAAGCCTATCTCTGGTTCTGGGGCGCGTTCCTGCTGTTCTTCGCGTTGCCTTTTCCCTGCATTCTCTATTTCGGCACTTCGTGGCCGGTAGCGCTGGTCGACCGCAGCGCACCGTGGCTGGCACTGTTGCTGCTCGCACTGTCGATGGTCCTGTGGCTGATGCTGCTGTTCGCCTTCCTGCACTACCTGTTGCTGGGGCCGCCACGCGCACTGCACCGGGTGCAGTCGATCCTGGCCGACGGTGAACCGCGCAGTGCGCTGATCGAGCAGGCCGAACAGACCGGCGTGCAGGTACGTGGGTTCGCGCAATGGAAACTGCAGTTGTCCTTCAAGAACCTGTCCGGTACGCCGGTCCGCGAACAGATGCTGGTGGTCGACAGCAAACCCCAGCTGCATCGCTTCGAGGTGGGCAGGCACATCGATGCGCGCCTGGGCCGGACACCCGGAGCATTCCCCAACATCGTGCTGGACGGTGCCCAGCCCGAACTGAATGTCGCCAGCCTGTGGCGGCGCGGCATCGGTGCAGCACTCGGCATCGCCATCGTTGCCGCTGCCTATGTGTGGGCCTACCAGCTGCAGAGCGAGGGGCTGGGCTGGACCTTCCTGTCGTTCGGTCACCCGCTGCTGGTGTGCCCGCTGGTGCTGTGTGGCTATGCGCTGGGCCTGCGCCTGCTCGGCCGCCTACTGCACGCCGATGCCCGCGGCGATGCGCTGAAGTATCGCGGCATCGGCGTGGAGGCCAGGGTGTTGAAGGTGCGTCAGACCGGCACCTACCTCAACGAACAGCCGCAGGTGGAGTTCCAGCTGGAATACATCGACCGCGAAGGCAACGTGCAGCAGGCTCGCGTGCGCCGCTTCATCCCGCTGATTGAACTGGCCAACATCCCGCGCGAGCATGTGACGCTGCTGTACGACCCGGATGACCGCAGCAACGTGCGCCTGGAGGGAGTATGAAACAGCCGCCCTCAACCCGCACAGTATTCCTGGTACTGCTGCTGGTTCTGGCGGGCGTGGCCGTTGCCGGCGGCGCCCTGCAGACCATCAGCGAAACGCTGGGGCATTCGGTACAGCCGGACCGGTTGCCCGCGTCCGTCTCGTCCCAGTCGCCGCGCGAACAATCCGCATCGCTTGTGCCGTCCCCGGCGCCCTTCCCCGCCGCGAGCACCGCTGGAGCGCCCGAGCGCAACAACCGCCTGTTCGATGCGGACTACCTGCTGGCTGCCCGTCAGGCACTGGAGCAGATGCCAGCGCTGGCCGGCCAGCGGCTGACGGTCTTCCACAGCATCCACTTCTACGACGATGGCCGCATCAACCTCGATCTGGTCGATCCGCAACAGCCGGGCCACGTCGACAGCTATCACTTTGAACGTGGCCAATGGCGCAAGGGCAATCCGGTGAACCCGCAGCAGTTTGCGCCGACCATCAGCCTGCAGCGCAGCAGCACATCACTGGCCAGCATCGATTTCGAGGCTGTTCCGCGCGTGGCGCAGGCGCTGCAGGAACAGCGCAATGCGCTGCAGAACCCCGCATCTGAAGTCGGCCACGTCTACGTGATCGTGCGCAAAGCCGGCAAGCTGGTATGGCTGCCGGACGAAGTCGCCGGTGACCGCGAATCCGTGCGCCTGCAGTTCGATGCGCAGGGCGCCCTGCGCGGCGTGAGCCGCCGGTAGGCCACACAAAAAAGGGACGGAGGGGATTAAGTCGTATGTGCCTTGGTGCGGTTTGCGACTTAATCCCCTCCGTCCCCTTTTTCTATTTCACCGAGCGCGCGATGGCGTACTGCGCGGCGTAGTACGTGGACAGCACCAGCAGGCTGGCCAGCGGCAGGCCGCCGGCGAAGCGGTCCCAGGCCAGCAGTGAATCGCTGGCGACGAACAGCAACGCACCGGCGGCGGCCCAACGGGCACTGGCGGCCTCCATGGCGTCAGGCTGCGGGCGGCGCCACTGCCGTGCCAGGGCCAGCACCGCCATCGATGCCAGCACCACCACGTACGCCAGCACTGGAATGCGCATCGGTGCGGGCAGGTGCGGCCACAGGCCAAGTACATTGAGCACGGCGAACGCCGCCAGCAGGACGCTGGAGGCAAGCAGGCCGCGTCCGGCACGCAAGCCATCGCGGAATGCGACGATGTAGCAGAGGTGCGCCAACAGGAACGCGACCAGTCCCGGTACGAACGCATCCATCGGCAGCATCAGTGCGATATCGCCCACGCACGAGAGCAGCATGCCGGCCAGCACCGCGCGGCGGTAGAACGGCTGCACCGGATCATGCACGCGCCAGACGATGGCAGCGATCAGCAGCGTGGCGGCCGGCTTGGCCAGCCAGTGCAGCCAACGCCCATCGCCGTGCAGGAATGCGCCCACGATGGCGAGGATCGCCATCAACAGGATCACGCCATCGCGGGCGCGCGGCTTCATCGCGCCTTCCACAGATCCGCCAGGCGGTCAGGCTTGCCGGCGATGCGCTCCAGCACCGGGTACTGCAGGCCACCGTGGTAGGCGATGCTCATCGTTTCGATGCGATCGAACTGCTTCACCAGCAACACGATCGGCGCCTTGTCCTTTGCTGCGGCGGCGACTGCATCCTTCAAGCGCTGGCTGCTGTATTCACGGCCGCCAACCGCGATCACCTTCATGCCCGGTGCAAGACCGGCGTTGAACGCCGGACTGTCCCAGATCACGTCACCGACCGTGCCGTTGTCGAGCACGGTCGCACCCAGTGAGTACGCCAGCAACGCGGCCTTGGCGCGCTTTTCCTGCGCCTTGTAGGCGTCGTTCGGGGTATCGCGGTAAACCAGCTTCCAGCCCGCCAGTTCCAGGCCACCGGTCAACGAACCATGGCCATCCAGGCGCCCGCGCAGGAACGTCGCCCAGTCGTACGGCGCGATACCGTTCAAGGTCGCGACCACATCATCGAAGGTGTACGGATTGACGTCCCAATTGCCATTGCCGACGCTGAAGAACGCACGTGCGAAGTCGTCCAGGCTGCGGCGATTGCCGCTCAGTTCGCGCAGCTTGCCCTCCACTTCCAGCCACAGCATCTGGCCGCCGGAGTAGTAGTCCTCGCTCATCTGGTAGTTGCGGTAGGGCAACGTGCGGCGCTGGGCGATGGTCGGGTCGTTGGTGGTGTCCTGCAGCGGCCGCCAGGCCAGGCCCGGGCGACCACGGTCATAAGTCGCGGCCACGTTGGCCAGCATGTCGCGCGCCTGTGTGGTCGACCACAGGCCCGAACGCGCCGCCAGCACCTGGCCCCAGAACTGGGTCTGGCCCTCGTACACCCACAGCAGGCTGTCGCCCATCGGCACGTTGAAGTTGGCGGTGGCCAGATCGGCGCCGCGGCGGTACTTGCCGTTCCAGGAATGGGTGTACTCGTGCGGCAGCAGGTCGCGCATCCACGCGTTGCTGTCCCATTCGGTGAAGTAGCCCGGATCGGCGCTGTTCTCGCTGGAGCGGTGATGCTCCAGGCCGATGCCGCCGAGACGGTCGGTCAACGCCAGCAGAAACTCATAGTGGTTGTAGTGGCGCGCACCGTAGAGCTTGTCGGCCTGCTGCACCAGCGCGCGGTGCATCGCGATCTGTGCCTCGCTCGGCTTCAGCGACTTGGCTTCGTCGGCAAACACGTTGAGGTGCACTGGCACCTTCGCGCCCGGGTCGAGATCGATGCGCTGGTAGTGCTCGCCGGCGAACAAGGGCGAATCAACCAGATGGTCATACGAGATCGGCTTGAAGACGACGGTATCGCCATCGCGTCGCGCGGTTTCCAGGGCAGTGGCGAACGACCAGCCCTTGGGCAGGGTCACGCTGGCCTGCGTCTGCAGGTTGCGCGCATCGACGCCGGCCGGATACAGCGAATTGGCGTTCCACTGCAGGTTGAGCATTTCCGGGGTCATCACCACCCGGCCCTGGCCGCCGCCCTGCGAGGACAGGAAATCGAAGTGGGCGACGATCTCGCTCACGCCCTCGGGCACGTTCACCTTGAACGCATAGACGTTGAACTCGTCGCGCTGCCAGGCCAGCGGCTTGCCGTTGGCCGTCACGCGCAGGCCGGCCAGCTTGTCGATCGGGCCGGTGGGCGAATGGTTGCCGGGAATCCACTGCGGGTACAGCAGGGTGACCGGGCCGGGCTTGACCGGCACGGTGGCGGTCACCTTGAAGATGCGACGGGCCAGATCGCGCGCGTCGACATCGATGCGCAGCAGGCCGGGAGCCGCCGCGTTCGCCGGTGGCGAGGTCTGCGCAAGTGCAGGCGTGGCCGCCAGCGCGAACAGCAACGACATCGCCAAGGCTCGGGTCTTCATCGGGCAACTTCCAACAACGGAGAATCCTCCGATGCTAGGCCTGTGCGATGCAGGGCCCCATGGCCAAAGGTCATGGGCGCGCGCCCATCTGTGCATGCCCAGAAGCGTGCGAACCAAGGTTCGCACCCACCTTGTGCTGGTTTGCACCCACCAGAGCAGTTTCAGTAGATCCACGCCATGCGTGGATGAGGCGCTTCGCGGTCAGTCGACCAGGCGCAGGCGCAGTTCCTTCGGCAGTGCGAACACCATCGACTCCGGCTCGCCATCCAGCTCACCGACGCCGTTGGCACCCAGCTCGGCCAGCCGCGCCAGCACGCCATCGACCAGTACCTGCGGCGCCGAGGCACCTGCGGTCACGCCGATGTGCTGCTTGCCAACCACCCACTGCGGGTCGATCTCGTGCGCGCCGTCGATCAGGTACGACTCCACACCCTCACGACGGGCCAGCTCGCTCAAGCGGTTGGAGTTGGAACTGTTCGGCGAGCCGACCACCAGCACCAGGTCGCAGCGCTTGGCCAGATCGCGCACGGCGTCCTGGCGGTTCTGCGTGGCGTAGCAGATGTCGTCGTTCTTCGGGCCCTGCATTGCCGGGAAACGCTCGCGCAATGCATCGATGATGCCGCGCGTGTCATCCACCGACAGCGTGGTCTGGGTGGTGTAGGCGAAGTTTTCCGGCTGGTTGATGTGCAGCGTGGCAACCTGCTCGACATCCTCGACCAGATAGATCTGGCCGGTGCCGGCTTCGCGGTTCCACTGGCCCATGGTGCCCTCCACTTCCGGGTGACCGGCGTGGCCGATCAGCACCACGTCACGGCCGGCACGGCAGTGGCGGGCCACTTCGAAGTGGACCTTGGTCACCAGCGGACAGGTGGCGTCGAACACCTTCAGGCCACGACGCTCGGCCTCCTGGCGCACGGCCTGGGACACGCCATGCGCGCTGAAAATGACCGTGTTGTTGTCCGGCACTTCATCGAGTTCCTCGACGAAGATCGCACCGCGCTGCTTCAGGTCGTCGACCACGAAGCGGTTGTGCACCACTTCATGGCGGACGTAGATGGGCGCGCCCAGCGTTTCGATCGCGCGCTTGACGATCTCGATCGCACGATCGACGCCGGCACAGAATCCACGCGGGTTGGCGAGCAGCACATCCATCAGTTCAGTCTCCCGGCAGCGGCCGGCTTACGGTTTCGGGTTGGCATTATCCGCCTTTTTGGCGGACTTGCCGTCGAACAGGCCAAACAGGGCGATGCCGATGGCACCCACCACGATGGCCGAATCGGCGATGTTGAACGAGGGCCAGGTGTAGCTGCCCACGTACCACTGGATGAAGTCGACCACATGGCCATGCACCTGGCGGTCGATCACGTTGCCGATCGCGCCGCCGATGATCAGCGCGTACGGCACCGCGGCCTTCCAGTTGCCGCGGGCAGTGCTACGCAGCCACCAGGCCATCAGGCCGCTGATGACGATCGCCAACACGGTGAAGAAGTGTTTCTGCCAGCCACCGGCGTCGCTCAGGAAACTGAACGCGGCACCAGTGTTGTAGGTGCGGTACCAGTTCCAGAAGCCGTCGATGACCACCACCGGCTGGAACTCCGGCAGGCTCGACAACACCCAGGCCTTGGACCACTGGTCCAGGCCGATGATGGCCACCGACAGCAGCAGCCAGACCAGGGCGTTCGGATGCGGACGGGGCGCGGCCATCAGAACCAGCTCCGCAGTTCGCCGGCACCGGTGATGTTGCTCACGCAGCGGCCGCACAGTTCCGGGTGGTCGGCGTTGCTGCCGACGTCGGCGCGGTGGTGCCAGCAGCGCACGCACTTGGCCTTGGTGGTCGGCTGGGCGCTGACGAACACTTCGTCGGTGGTCGCCGGGCGCACCTGCACGTCGCCGCTGATGAACAGGAAACGCAGTTCATCGGCCAGCGGCTGCCAGCGCGCCGCCTGTTCTTCACTGGCGGCGATGGTGATCTCCGCTTCCAGTGCGGCGCCGATCGCACCGTTGGCACGCATCGGCTCGAGCACCTTGGCCACCTGCTCGCGCACGGCCAGCAGCTGGTCGAAGTCGGCGGCGTTGAGCTGGGCATCGGCCGGCAGCGGCGCCAGGCCGTCGTACCAGGTGGTGAACAGCACGTGTCCGGCATGCTCGCCCGGCAGGTAGCCCCACAGCTCGTCGGCGGTGAAGGTCAGAATCGGCGCCACCCAGCGGGTGAACGCTTCGGCGATGTGGTACATCGCGCTCTGCGCCGAACGGCGACCGTGCGAATCGGTCGGCATCGTGTACAGGCGGTCCTTGGTCACGTCCAGGTACAGCGAGCCCAGGTCCACGCTGCAGAAGTTCAGCAGCAGCTGCACGATCTCGGCCATGTTGTAGCCGTCGTAGGCCGCCTTGATCTTCTCCTGCAGCTCCCACGCGCGATGCACGATCCAGCGGTCCAGCGCGACCATCTGGTCGAGCGGCTGCAGGTGCTGGGCCGGATCGAAACCGTCCAGGTTGCCGAGCAGGAAGCGTGCGGTGTTGCGCAGGCGACGGTAGGCGTCGGCGTTGCGCTTGAGGATCTCCTGCGACAGCGACATCTCGTTGCTGTAGTCGGCCGAGGCGATCCACAGGCGCAGGATGTCCGCGCCCAGCTTGTTCATGATGTCCTGCGGCTCGATGCCGTTGCCCAGCGACTTGGACATCTTTCGGCCGTGCTCGTCCACGGTGAAGCCGTGGGTCAGGCACTGCTTGTACGGCGCGCGTTTGTCGATCGCCACGCCGGTCAGCAGCGAGGACTGGAACCAGCCACGATGCTGGTCGGAACCTTCCAGGTACAGGTCGGCCGGCTTGCCGAAGCCACGCGCCGCAAGCACGCCTTCATGGGTCACGCCCGAGTCGAACCAGACGTCGAGGATGTCGGTGACCTTCTCGTAGTCGGCCGCCTCGGCGCCCAGCAGTTCAGCAGCATCCAGCGAATACCACACGTCGATGCCCTCGGCCTCGACGCGGTCGGCGACCTGCTGCATCAGCTCCACCGAACGGGGGTGGATCTCGCCGGTCTGGCGATGGGTGAACAGTGCGATCGGCACGCCCCAGGTGCGCTGGCGCGAGATGGTCCAGTCCGGACGACCGTCGACCATGCTCTGGATGCGCGCCTTGCCCCAGGTCGGGAACCAGCCGACGGTATCGATGGCGGCCAGCGCATCGTTGCGCAGGTTGGCCTTGTCCATCGAGATGAACCACTGCGGGGTGGCGCGGAACACCACCGGCGTCTTGTGGCGCCAGCAGTGCGGGTAGCTGTGGCGGATCGGGTGGAAGGCCAGCAGCGAACCGTTGTCGCGCAGCACGCTGACGATGGCCTCCTGCGCCTTCCACAGGTGCTGGCCGGCCAGCACCACGTCACCGGCCGGCGGGGTCGATTCCAGGTACACGCCACGGCCGTCGATCGGGGTCACCTGGCCGGCGTTGTACTTGTCCAGCAGGCCGTACTTCTGGCTGACCACGAAGTCTTCCTGGCCGTGGCCGGGGGCGGTGTGCACCGCACCGGTACCGTCCTCGTCGGAGACGTGGTCGCCGTTGAGCACCAGGATCTCGCGCTCCGGGTAGAACGGGTGCGCCAGCAGCTGGTTCTCCAGCGCGGCACCGGTGGTTTCACCGTGCAGCACCACGTTTTCGACGCCATAGCGCTGCAGCGCGCGCTCGGCCAGGGCCGCGGCCAGCACCAGCCAACGGCGCTTGCCGTTGTGCGCCGGGCCTTCGGCCAGCACGTAGTTGATCTCCGCGCCCAGCGACACCGCCAGCGAAGCCGGCAGCGTCCACGGGGTGGTGGTCCAGATCGGCACGGCCACTTCGACGTCAGCCGGCACGCTCACGCCGAACGCCTGGCCGATGGCCTGCGCATCGCGCGCGGCGTAGGCCACGTCGATCGCCGGCGATTCCTTTTCCTGGTACTCGATCTCGGCTTCGGCCAGCGCCGAGCCACAGTCGAAGCACCAGTACACCGGCTTGGCGCCACGCACCAGGTGGCCATTGGCCACGACCTTGGCCAGCGCACGGATCTCGTTGGCTTCGAAGTCGAAGCTCAGGGTCTTGTACGGGTTGTCCCAGTCGCCGGTCACGCCCAGGCGCTTGAAGTCCACGCGCTGGATGTTGATCTGCTCTTCGGCGAACTCGCGGCACTTCTGGCGGAATTCGACGGCGTCGAGCTTGGTGCCGACCTTGCCCCACTTCTTCTCGACCGCGATCTCGATCGGCAGGCCATGGCAGTCCCAGCCCGGCACGTAGGGCGCGTCGAAGCCGGCCAGGTAGCGCGACTTGACGATGATGTCCTTCAGGATCTTGTTGACCGCGTGGCCGAGGTGGATGCGGCCGTTGGCGTACGGCGGGCCATCATGCAGCACGAACAGCGGGCGGCCGGCGGTGTTGTCGCGCAGCTGCTGGTAGAGCCCCTGCTCTTCCCACCGCGCCAGAATGCCCGGCTCGCGCTTGGGCAGGTCGCCGCGCATCGGGAATTCGGTGGCTGGCAGGTTCAGGGTGGTCTTGTAGTCCTGGCTCACGCAGTGGCTCGCAATCTATGTTCGGAAAGGATGGCGCGCGCCTGTTCGGCGTCGCGGTGCATCTGGTCGGTCAGTGCCGCCAGATCATTGAATTTCTCTTCGTCGCGCAGCTTGGCGACGAACTCCACGTCGATGTGGCGCCCGTACAGGTCGCCCTGGAAATCGAACAGATGGGCTTCCAGCAACGGCTCCACGCCGTCCACCGTCGGCCGCGTGCCGAAACTGGAGACCGAGGGCCAGGGCTGGTCGAACACGCCGTGCACCCAGGTTGCGTAGATGCCCGACAACGCCGGGGTCTTCGGGAACCGCAGGTTGGCAGTGGGGAAGCCCAGCGTACGACCGAGCTGGCGCCCGCGCACCACCCGCCCGCTGATCGCGTACGGACGGCCGAGCAGGTCGCCGGCACGGGCGAAATCGCCGTCCTGCAGCAGCTGGCGGATGCGGGTGCTGGAGATGCGCTCGCCGTGCAGATCGACCGCTTCGATCTCGCCGGCGCTGAAGCCGAGCTCGGCGCCGAGCTGCTGCAGCAGGGCCAGGTCGCCGCGGCGGCGGTTGCCGAAGCAGAACTCCGGCCCGATCCAGACCTCACGCGCACTCAGGCGATTGACCAGCAGCTGGCGCACGAAGGTCTCGGCCGGCATCGCCGCCATCGCTGCGTCGAAACGCAGCAGGCCGATCGCATCGACGCCGAGCTCGCGCAGGATCTCGACCTTGCTGCGCGCCAGGGTCAGCCGCGGCGGCGGCGTGCCCTGGGCGAAGAATTCACGTGGCAGCGGCTCGAACGCCACGGCCACCGCGGCCACGCCCAAGGCGCGCGCGCGGGCAACCGCATGGCGCACCAGCGCACGATGGCCCAGATGGAGGCCGTCGAATGCGCCGATACAGACCACGCTTCCGTTGGGGAACAGCTCCCCGCCCTCGACGCTTCTGAACAGCCTGCTCATCAACTCTCGTTCCGGCCCGACCGGGGCCGCCGCTTCAATGGTGTAACCCTGAAGTATAGCCGCCACGGGCCGCGATCAATGCCCACGCAGGTCGCGCGGGCGGAAGCCCATCGCCAGCATGGCCACCGCATAGGTCGCGCCACCGCCGCCGACCAGCAGCATCAGGCCACCGATACGGTGCCATTTGTCCATGACGGTGAAGTCGGGAACCCAATGCAGCAGGGCCAACAGCACGCCGACCATGGCCGCACAGGCCAGCAGCAGCCGCACCAGATAGCCGCCCCAGCCCGGCCGGCGCTGGTAGACATCGGTCTTGCCCAGCCAGTACCACAGCAGGCCCAGGTTCAGGTAACTGGACAGTGCGCTGGCGATGCCCAGCGCCAGGTGCAGGCCCGGCTGCTTGCCGATGGCCGCCATCACGCCCTGCGCCTTCAGCTCGTCCGGCACCATCACCTGGTAGAGCACGGCCAGCAGGGCGAAGTTGAACACCATGTTGGCCACCAGCGCGGCCACACCGGCACGGACCGGGGTCTTGGTGTCCTGGCGGGCATAGAACGCCGGCAGCACCACCTTCAGCAGGGCGAACGCCGGCAGGCCGAAACTCAGGCCGTACACCGACAGCGCGGTCATGCGGGTATCGAAGGCGGTGAACTGGCGGTACTGGAACAAAGTGGCGATCAGCGGCTCGGCCAGCAGCAGCAGGCCCAGCATGGCCGGCACCGAGATCAGCAGGGTCATCCGCAGGCCCCAGTCCAGCGAGCGCGAGAAACCCTCGCGGTCGGTGCTGACGTGATGGCGGGCCAGCGCCGGCAGGATCACCGTGCCCAGCGCCACGCCGAACACACCCAGCGGCAGCTCCAGGAAGCGATCGGCCAGCGACAGCCACGACTGCGAGCCGTCGGTCAGCTTGGCCGCGATGAGGGTATCCAGCAGCAGGTTGATCTGCGCCACCGACGAACCGAACAGGGTCGGCACCATCAGCGTCAGCACCTTGCGCACGCCCGGATGGCGCCAGCCCCAGCGCGGCAGGGTCAGCAGGTTGATGCCCTTCAGCGAGGGCAGCTGGAACAGCAGCTGCAGGATGCCGGCGGCGAGTACCGCCCAGCCCAGCGCCAGGATCTGTTTTTCCGGGGTGCCGCCCAGCCGCGGCGCCAGCCATAGCGCACCGGCGATCATGCACAGGTTGAGGATGACCGGGGTCAGCGCCGGCATCGCGAAACGCTGGAAGCTGTTCAGCGCGCCACCGGCCAGCGCGGTCAGCGAGACGAACAGCAGGAACGGGAAGGTCAGGCGGAACAGGTCGACCAGCAGGGTCTGCTTGACCGGGTCGGTATCAGCACCACTCGAGAATGCGACCGCCAGCTGCGGCGCGAAGATCAGCGCCAGCGCGGTGACCAGCATCAGCACCCCACCCAGGGTGCCGGCGGTGCGGGCCATCAGTTCACGCAGCTCGGCATGGCTGCGGGTTTCCTTCACTTCCGTGAACACCGGCACGAAAGCGGTGGCGAAAGAGCCTTCGGCGAACAACCGGCGCAGGAAATTGGGTACCCTGAAGGCAACCCAGAACGCATCGGTAACCGCATTGGTGCCGAACGTGGTGGTGATCACCTGGTCACGGACAAGTCCGAGCACCCGCGAGACCATGGTCATGCTGCTGAACGACAGCAGGCCTCGCAACATCTTCGGTGAACTCACTCAGCGTCCCTCTTGACAATCGACTTGACGTGCATTTCTCGGGCCATCATACTAGCCAGCTTGCTGTTCCCATAACACCGATTTTTTCAGGAAACCACCACCGTGGCCAATATCAAGTCCGCCAAGAAGCGCGCCAAGCAGACCGTCGTGCGCAACGCGCGCAACGTGGCTCAGCGCTCGATGCTGCGCACCGCTGTCAAGAAAGTGATCAAGGCGCTGGACGCCAACGATGCCGCCGGCGCCGAAGCCGCCTTCGCCGTTGCCCAGCCGATCCTGGATCGCTTCAGCGCGCGTGGCCTGATCCACAAGAACAAGGCTGCTCGCCACAAGAGCCGCCTGAACGACCGCATCAAGGCCCTCAAGGCCGCCTGATCCGGCGTTGCCGCCCTGCCCCTTCGGGGTCGGGCAGCAGACAAGAACCCGGCC
>NZ_JAOECR010000050.1:0-35890 GCF_029836955.1 Stenotrophomonas sp. GD04054
GCTCGGGCGTTCCCAGGTACGCGGCTCGCGGTCGATGCCCGAGGCCACCGCGCTGCCCTTCAGCGCGTCGGAGACCAGGGTCAGGTCGATGCGCAGGCCCAGGTTGCGGCGGAAGCCAGCGGCACGGTAATCCCACCAGCTGAAGGTGCCCGCCTCGTCATTGTGCAGGCGGAAGCCATCGTGCAGGCCCAGCTGCAGCAGCTTGTTGAGTGCGCCGCGCTCGGCGGTGGAGGTCAGGATGTGGTTTTCGTTCCACACCTCCGGGTCGTGCACATCGCGCGCGTCCGGGGCGATGTTGAAGTCACCCATCACGATCAGCTTCGGGTGCCGCTGCAGTTCTTCGGCGATCCAGGCATGGACCGCTTCCAGCCAGCGCAGTTTGTAGTCGTACTTGTCGGTGCCGATGTCCTGGCCGTTGACCACGTACAGGTTGATCACACGCAGGTCGCCGAAGGTACCGGCGATGACGCGCTTCTGCTCGTCCTCGAAGCCGGGAATACCGATCTGCACGTCCTGCGCCGGCTCGCGCGACAACAGCGCCACGCCGTTGTACGTCTTCTGGCCGGCGAACACGCTGCGGTAGCCCGCGGCGATCAGCGCCGAATCGGGGAACTTGTGGTCCTCCAGCTTGGTTTCCTGGATACCGACGATGTCCGGGCCGAACTCCTTGAGCCACTGCTCCAGGTGCGGCAGGCGGACATTGAGCGAATTGACGTTCCACGAGGCGATCTTCATGGGGGCATTCTACCCGGGTGGGCCCTGATGGGCGCCCCTATACCCCGGTAGACGCCAACCTTGGTTGGCGCCAGCAATCACCGTGTGCCAACCAAGGTTGGCAACTACCGGAACCCGATCACCGCAAAAGGAACTTCAACAACCCCGCAATCTTCGAATACGGCGGCCGCAGCCGGTCACTGGCAGCCCAGCGCGACTGCCACAGCACCGGCAGCCGCTTGCTCATCGCATCGAACCCGGCCCGCCCGTGGTACGCACCCATGCCGCTGGCCCCCACCCCGCCAAACGGCAGGCCATCGGCGGCGAAGTGCAGCAGCGTGTCATTCACCGTCACCCCACCGGCCACCACCTGGCCGAGGATGCGCTCCACCGTCGCCGTGTCATGGCTGAAGGGATACAGCGCCAGCGGCCGATCACGCGACAGCACGTCGGCCAGCGCCGCATCCAGATCCGGGTAGGCGCGCACCGGCAGGATCGGCCCGAAGATCTCCTCGCGCATCAGGTCCAGGTCGTCCGGCGGGTCCAGCACCACAGTGGGCACCAGCAGCCGCTCACGATCAGCGCGCGCATCGTCCACCTGAGCCAGCGGAATCACCGGCACGCCGCGTTCGCGCGCCTGCGCCAGATAGCCCTGCAGGCGCCGGTACTGGCCTTCGTTGATGATGCGCGTGTAATCGTCGGCGCTGCTGAAATCGCCGTAGCGCTCGCGTACCTGCTGCTGCAGCGCCTGCACGAACTCGCGCTGGCGCACAGTATCGATCAGCACGTAATCCGGCGCGATGCAGGTCTGCCCGGCGTTGAACCACTTGCCGGTAGCCAGCCGCGCAGCGGCTTTGTCCAGCGGGAAATCGCGACAGACAATCGCCGGCGACTTGCCGCCCAGTTCCAGCGTGACCGGTACCAGATGTTCGGCCGCTGCGGCCATCACCTTGCGGCCAACGGCCGTCGAGCCGGTGAACAGCAGATGGTCCAGCGGCAACGACGACACCGCTGCGGCCACGTCCGCCCCGCCCTGCACCACCGCCACCCGGTCTTGCGGGAACACGCTGGCCAGCAGGTCGGCCAGGAACGCACTGGTGCGCGGCGTGTGCTCGGAGGGCTTCAACAACACGTGATTGCCGGCGGCAATGGCGGTGGCCAGCGGCACCAATGCCAGCGTGACCGGGTAGTTCCAGGGCGAGATCACCCCGACCACGCCCAGCGGCGTCGGCCGCAACTGCGCGCGCGCCGGCCACAGTCGCCAACCGGCGCCCACCCGCTGCGGCTTCGACCAGCGGCGCAGGTGGCGGCGCAGGTGGTCGATGGCCGACAGCACGCTCATGCCATCGGCCAGCTTCGATTCGGTGTGGGCGCGGTGGCCGAAGTCCTCGGCGATGGCCTGGGCCATTTCGTCCAGGCGCGGCTTCAGCGCCTCGCGCAGGCGGCGCAGGTCGGCTTCGCGCTGGTCGAGCGAGGGGCGCTGCGCCTGCCACGCACTGCGCAGGGCGCGCAGGATGACGGGCAGGTCGGCTGGGGCGGTGGTGGTCATGGGCCGACTATACGGGGTGCGACACGTCTCGATGGGGTCAGATCCCTTTCGCGCGCGAAAGGGATCTGACCCCGGGCGAGATACAGGCTGTGGCTTCGGATGCTTGTCAACCGCGATGACAGCGTTGAGCGCTGTTTATGAGCGTCTGCGGAGTTTTGTGCCGCGCGTTGCGCGGTCGCCGAGCATGGCTCGGCGCTACAGGGAAACGAAAAGGCCGTGGTCTGCACCACGGCCTCTCCTTCATCCGATGAACATCATTCCTACTTGGTGATATCCACGTCCTTGGTCTCGCGCAGGAACAGGCCGCCGATCACCACCGACATCAGCGCGATGATGATCGGGTACCACAGGCCGTAGTACAGGTTGCCGGTACCGGCCACCAGCGCGAACGAGATCGCCGGCAGGAAGCCACCGAACCAGCCGTTGCCGATGTGGTACGGCAGCGACATCGAGGTGTAGCGGATGCGGGTCGGGAACAGTTCGACCAGGTAGGCGGCAATCGGGCCGTAGACCATGGTCACGTACAGCACCAGCAGCCACAGCATGAAGATCGTGCCGGCGATGTTGATGCGTGCGCCATCGGCCTTGGCCGGGTAGCCGGCGGTGGTCAGGGCGGTCTTCAGTTCCGCACCGAACGCATCGGCCTTGGCCTTGCCCTCTTCCTTGGTCAGGCCAGCGGCTTCATACGAAGTGACGCTGGCACTGCCCACGTTCACCATCGCCAGCGAACCGGCGGCGGCGGGCTGCACGTCATACGGCACACCGGCCTTGGTCAGCGCGGCGGTGGCCACGTCGCAGGAGCTGGTGAACTTGCGCAGGCCGACCGGATCGAACTGGAACGAGCAGGTGGCCGGATCGGCCACGACCAGGGCCGGAGAGCTGCTGCGGGCTTCTTCGATGGCCGGGTTGGCGAAGTGGGTCAGGCCCTTGAAGATCGGGATGTAGGTGACGGCGGCCAGCAAGCAGCCCGCGAGGATGATCTTCTTGCGGCCGATACGGTCGGACAGCCAGCCGAAGAAGATGAAGAACGGCACGCCCAGCGCCAGCGCGGCCGCGATCAGCAGGTAGGAAGTGGTGGCATCGACCTTCAGCATGCTGCTGAGGAAGAACAGCGCGTAGAACTGGCCGCCGTACCAGACCACGGCCTGGCCGGCTGCAGCGCCGAGCAGGACCAGCAGCATCAGCTTCAGGTTGCCGCCCTTCAGGCTGTCACGGAACGGCGTCTTGGAACCCTTGCCCTCGGACTTCATCTGCTGGAACAGCGGCGACTCGCTCAGCTGCAGGCGGATCCACACGGACACACCCAGCAGCAGGATCGAGACCAGGAACGGAATACGCCAGCCCCAGGCTTCGAAGGCTTCGTTGCCGAGGAAGTAGCGGCAGGCCAGGATGATCAGCAGCGACATGAACAGGCCGAGCGTGGCGGTGCACTGGATGAAGCTGGTGTACAGGCCGCGCTTGTCGTCCGGCGCATGCTCGGCCACGTAGGTGGCGGCACCGCCGTACTCGCCGCCCATCGCCAGGCCCTGAGCCAGGCGCAGGATGATCAGGATCACCGGAGCGGCGAAGCCGATCGAAGCGTAGTTGGGCAGCACGCCGACCAGGAAGGTCGAGATGCCCATGATCAGGATGGTGACCAGGAAGGTGTACTTGCGGCCGATGCGGTCGCCGAGGCTGCCGAAGAAGGCCGCACCGAACGGACGCACGAAGAAGCCGGCTGCAAACGCCAGCAGGGCGAAGATCATGCCCGTGGTTTCATTGACACCACTGAAGAACTGCTTGGCGATGATGGCGGCGAGTGAGCCGTACAGGAAGAAGTCATACCACTCGAAGACCGTACCGAGGCTCGAGGCGAAGATGACCTTCTTGTGGCCCTTGGTCAGGGTGCCCGCTTTATGGGCGGTGCTGGGTGTACTGGACATGGGACGCTTCCCCTCCGAAGCAATCGTTGTTGGTGGGTGCCGAACGTTGGTCGGCACTCAATTCGGTGGATGCCGACCTTGGCCGGCACGCTCTTAGAAGCTGTACTTCGTGGTGAACTGCAACCGGGTGATGTCACCCTTGTTGCCGTTCTCCACTTCGCGACGGCCGTACATCAGCTCCGCACCGATATCGACCTTGGGCAGCGGCGAGTAGAAGATGTTGCCGCGGATGCTCTGCACGCTCTTGGTCACCAGCGGGCCGAGGATGCTGTCGTTGTCGTAGTCGCTGCGCGCGTAGATCAGGTTGGTGCGCAGCTTCGGCGAGAACGCATGCCGCCAGCCCACGTAGCCGGCCAGCACGCCGGTCGGGTTGAGCTCGTCGCGGGCCACGTCGTAGGCGCTGTCGGCGGTGATGCCCAGGCCGATGTAGCGGGCGATGCCTTCGCCGCCGGTCAGCTGGTAGTGCAGCGAATCGCTGTCACCCATCACCCACTTGCCGCCCAGGGTCAGGCCGCCAGCCACCTTGTCGGCCTTGGCGCCGGTGGCCTGGTTGTCGACCTTCAGCTGACGGACGATGCCGCCGACGCCGAAGGTGCCCCAGTTGCCCTTCCAGCCGTAACGCATGGTCAGATCAGGCAGGCTGCCACGATCGGAGTTGGCGCTGGCGTTGGTCCAGGCGCCGGTAACCGGGTTGCGGGTACCGGTGAGGGTGGTGGTTTCCGGGTTTTCCAGCGCGACGCTGAAGCCGCCCTGGGTGTAGCGCACCTGGGCCTGGCGCACGAAGATCACGCCGTCGGTGGGGCCGACGAAGTCGACCGCTTCCGGCAGTGCGGCCGCGTCCATGAAGTTGGACCAGGTCTGGCCGGCCATCCAGTTGTTCCAGTACATGTAGGCGTGGCGCAGGGTCACACCGTAGGTATTGGTGGCGGTCTGGTTGCCCAGCGAGTTGCCGAAGAAGTCCATCTCGAAGAACGCACCGGCCTTGTTGCCCGATTCGCTCACGTTGTCGATGCCCAGATTGAAGCGCGAGAACTTGGCGTGGGCGTTGAAATCGGTGCCCGAGCGCTTGCCGCTGCCACCGGCGCCTTCCACCGGGGTCTGGCCCGGCAGGTACAGCGAGCGGCCGGTGGCGTCGTCGGCCAGCTGGCCATCGCTGGTCTGGGTGGCGAGGAAATCGGCCTTGATGAAGCCGCCGATCTTGACCGTGGTGCCCGGCGCGGCGCCCGGGGTGATGGTGGTGACCTGGATCGGCTGCTTGCCCGCCGGCACCGAGGCGACCGGCTTCTGCTCGGCCTGCACCGTGCGGACTTCGGTCACCGCCTGCTGGGTCTGGCTGATCTGGGTCTGTTGTTGTTGCTGCGAAGACAGCAGCAGCTGGACCTGGCGTTCCAGTTCGGCAACGCGTGCTTCCAGCGCTTTCTCTTTGGCGGTCTCAGCGAACGCCATGCCCGGTGCGACCAGGGCGACCAACAGGCAGGCCGCCAAAGGTTTGCGCACGGCTTTCAACGTACGGTGGCTCATGTTGCCCTCTCTCCCAAGTGGCAAGGTGATGCCGCGCGTGGGGCACGGTCGAGCCGAGACTGCGGGGCGATTATGTATAGCGGCTATTCGCCATTGGTCGAACCCGGCCCTGCTGGGCGCTCACTTTCGACCATGGTCTAACCAGAGTGGTGACGCGGCCGGGGGTGGATGGGGCAAACTGAAGGGGATCGGTCGCTGCGATGCTGCGACCGCACATACAAAGTCAACGTGCAAGTGAGGGTGCCATGGCTGATATCTACCCCGTCGATCCGCAGTTCGCCGCCAAGGCACGCATCGACAAGACGTCGTACGAACAGCAGTACCAGGCTTCGGTGACCGACCCGGATGGTTTCTGGGGCAAGGCCGCCGAGCGCCTGAAGTGGATGCGCAAGCCGACGAAGATCAAGAACGTCAGCTACGACCTGTCCGATTTCCACATCAAGTGGTTCGAAGATGGCGAGCTCAATGCCAGTGTGAACTGCCTGGACCGCCAGCTGGAGAAGCGTGGCGACAAGACCGCCCTGCTGTTCGAGCCGGATGGCCCGGATGCACCGGCGCAGCACGTGACCTATCGCGAGCTGTACGAGCGCACCTGCCGCCTCGGCAACGCGCTGCGCAACCTCGGGGTCAAGAAGGGCGACCGGGTCACCATCTACCTGCCGATGATCGTCGACGCCGCCGTGGCCATGCTGGCCTGCGCACGCATCGGTGCGATCCACTCGGTTGTGTTCGGTGGCTTCGCACCGAACTCGATCGCCGACCGCGTCAGCGACTGCCAGAGCAAGCTGATCATCACCGCCGACGAGGGCCTGCGCGGTGGCCGCAGGATTCCGCTGAAGGCCAACGTCGATGCTGCGCTGAAGCTGCCCGGCACCAATACCGTGGAAACCGTGCTGGTGGTGCGTCACACCGGCGGTGCGGTCGACATGCAGGCCCCGCGCGACCGCTGGTTCCACGATGTGGTGGACAGCCAGCCGGCCACCTGCGAGCCGGAACGCATGAACGCGGAAGACCCGCTGTTCATCCTCTACACCTCCGGTTCCACCGGCAAGCCGAAGGGCGTGCTGCACACCACCGGCGGCTACCTGCTGTACGCGGCCTACACCCATGAAGCGGTGTTCGATCTGCGCGAGGACGACATCTACTGGTGCACCGCCGACGTCGGCTGGGTCACCGGCCACAGCTACATCGTGTACGGCCCGCTGGCCAACGGCGCGACCTCGCTGATGTTCGAAGGCGTGCCGAACTATCCGGACACCTCGCGCTTCTGGAACGTCATCGACAAGCACAAGGTGAGCATCTTCTACACCGCCCCGACCGCCATCCGCGCACTGATGCGCGAAGGCGAGGAGCCGGTGAAGAAGACCTCGCGCGCGTCGCTGCGCCTGCTCGGCAGCGTCGGCGAACCGATCAATCCGGAAGCCTGGCGCTGGTACTACGAGGTGGTCGGCGACAGCCGCTGCCCGATCGTCGATACCTGGTGGCAGACCGAGACCGGCGGCATCCTGATCTCGCCGCTGGCCGGCGCGATGGACCTCAAGCCCGGCTCGGCCACCCTGCCCTTCTTCGGCGTGCAGCCGGCGCTGGTCAATGCCGATGGCGAGATCCAGGACGGCCCGACCGAGGGCAACCTGATCATCCGCGATTCCTGGCCGGGCCAGATGCGCACGGTGTACGGCGACCACCAGCGTTTCATCGATACCTATTTCCGCACCTACCCGGGCAGCTACTTCACCGGCGACGGTTGCCGCCGCGACGAAGACGGCTACTACTGGATCACCGGCCGCGTGGACGATGTGATCAACGTGTCCGGCCACCGCATCGGCACCGCCGAAGTGGAAAGCGCTCTGGTCTCGCACCCGAAGGTGGCCGAAGCGGCCGTGGTCGGCTTCCCGCACGACGTGAAGGGCCAGGGCATCTATGCGTACGTGACGCTGGTGGCCGAAGAGGCGCCGACCGATGAGCTGCAGAAGGAACTGGTCGCCTGGGTACGCAAGGAGATCGGCCCGATCGCCACGCCGGACCACCTGCAGTGGGCGCCGGGCCTGCCGAAGACCCGCTCGGGCAAGATCATGCGCCGCATCCTGCGCAAGATCGCCGAGAACGCACCGGACCAGCTTGGCGACACCTCGACCCTGGCCGATCCGTCGGTGGTGGCGTCGCTGGTGGACGAGCGCAAGGTGCGCTGATGGCGTGACCGCAGGCGCAGGACGCGCCAGGGACGTGGCCGGGAGGAGGGACCCGGCCGTGTCCGACCCGTCCTGCACCTGCCATCACGTCGCTCTTTTTCCTGATCGATAAGCTCGACCCATGACCACCCTCCTGATTGCCGATGACCACCCGCTGTTCCGCGAAGCCCTGCGTGGGGCGGTACAGCGGGTCATCCCCGGCGTGCAGCTGTTCGAAGCCGACAGCGTGGAAGCGCTGTACGCGCTGGCCGACCAGCACAACGACGCCGACCTGGTCCTGATGGATCTCAACATGCCCGGTGCGCAGGGTTTCAACGCGCTGGTGCACATGCGCTCGCTGCATCCGCAGCTGCCGGTGGTCGTGGTGTCCGCGCGCGAAGAAGCCACGGTGATGCGCCGCGCGCTCGACCACGGCGCGCTGGGCTTCATTCCGAAGTCTGCGGATTCGGACACCATCGGCCACGCACTGGGCACCATCCTCGATGGTGAGACCTGGGCACCGCCGGAAGCGCACAACGTGCCGCCCACCGGCAGCGAGGAACGCGAAGTCGGCCAGCGCCTGCGTGAGCTGACCCCGCAGCAGTTCCGCGTGCTGCAGATGCTGGGCGCCGGCCGCTTGAACAAGCAGATCGCCTACGACCTCAACGTCTCCGAAGCGACGATCAAGGCCCACGTCACCGCCATCCTGCGCAAGCTGGGCGTCACCAACCGCACCCAGGCCGTGCTGATGGCCGGCAAGCTGGCGATCGACGACGACGCCATCGTGCTGCCGCCGGAAGAAGACTGAAGGTAGTGCCGGCCGCTGGCCGGCATTGGCCTGAAACCGCCTGAAATCGCTTCGGTAGGTGCCAAGCTTGCTTGGCACTTTTGCCCAGCCCCGCCGATGACGCAATCAGCTCTGGCGGGATGATGGATTCGGTCTCAAGCTGGAAGTTCCAACTTCCCGCCCGGAACGATGGACACCTGGACACTGATCGATACCGACGGCTTGAAGATTGGTGTAGTCCAGTGCTTCCGATATGTATCCTGGCGCGTGAGTGGCAGGTTCATGCCTGATCTCGGCTATTCAAGGTACCAGCGGCTCTTCGCCGATCTTGAATGTGCAGCCAATGAGCAGTTGCTCACCCATGTCGACGATCTCGAGAGAAGCATCGCTGCATTGCGCATTCGTGCAGTGGGGCCCAGCGGGGAGGACGATCCGCAGCGGGTCTCGAATCTGCAGATCATGCGTGACTGGTGTCAGTTCCAGATCAGTTCAATGACCCGCCCAGCCGATGAGCAACCTCTCACCCTGCCCTCAACAGAATCGAAAGTATCCGCACGTTGATCGCTTTCGTTCGCGAAGGCTGTCCGGATGGTCCCAGGCCTCCAGGCATGGCCCAGCACCATCAGGCACTGCTCCGGTAGGTGCCAAGCTTGCTTGGCACGCTTTTGATGGTGCACCTGCCGGCCAGCGGCCGGCACTACCAGGCACGGCTGCGCTCTCGATATAGCCATCGCTATACAAACCAGCCCTGCCTGCGCGTTTCGCTGGAAATGCGCCGCGCGTGAATCGCGATGCTAAGCTGCGCGTCCCCTTGGGGAGTAGCCGGATTCCTACGCAGGAATCGTCCACGTCAACATACTCGGCCAGTGCGCCGTGGCGTGGACAACCATGATGGTTGGCGAGACCAGCGGCCCGCGCGCGCAACGTCAGGTTGGGCGCGAGCGCAGGCCGTGCGTCCGTCCTAGCCCGACCTCAGCCGCCGCCCATGTCCCCCATTTCGATCCTCCTGATCGGCTTTGCCATGTCCACCGATGCCTTCGCCGCGGCGATCGGCAAGGGTGCGGCCATGCGCAAGCCGGTGTTCCGCGACGCACTGCGTGCCGGCATCATCTTCGGCGTCATCGAGGCGATCACGCCCATCATCGGCTGGCTGCTCGGCCGTGCCGCCCTGCAGTACGTCGAAGCCTTCGACCACTGGATCGCCTTCGGCCTGCTCGGCGCACTGGGCATCCACATGATCTACAACGGCCTGCGACCGGACAGTGCCGACGAAGACGAAGACCCCTCGCAGCACCACGGGTTCTGGAAGCTTGCGCTGACCGGATTCGCCACCAGCATCGACGCGATGGCGGTGGGCATCGGCCTGGCTTTCATGGACGTGCATATCGGCGTGATGGCAGCGGTCATCGGCCTGTGCACGCTGACCATGGTCACTGTCGGCATCATGCTCGGCCGCGTGCTGGGCAGCATGGTCGGCAAGCGTGCCGAGATCATCGGCGGCGTGATCCTGGTGATCATCGGCGCGACGATCCTGTACGAACACCTGCACGGCCTGGGGTAAAACGCCGAGGGCGAGCGATTGCGTGGTTGCCGGCCAGCGGCCGGCACTACTGAGCGTCGCGCAGCGCGCCCAGGAAGGCGCGCAGCGAGGCCGGCTTGATCGGCTTGGTCAGCACGCGGTAGCCGCGTTCGCGCGCCATCCGCTTCAGCTCGTCGCGACCATCGGCGGTCAGTAGTGCGCCCGGCAGCGGGTAACCGGCCGCCTCGCGCAGCGCCACCAGCGCATCCAGGCCGTCCATGCGGTCGTGCAGGTGGTAATCCACCAGCATCACCTGCGGGCGCTCGACGATCTTCTCCAGCGCCTGGTCGACGGTGGCCGCAGTGATCACCTGCACCTGCCAACGGCCGAGCAGTGCGCGCATGCCGTCGAGGATCTCCTCGTCGTTGTCCACGCACAGCACGCGCAGGCCCGCCAGCGAATCGCTGCGTACCGGTGCGGCCACCGCCTGTACCGGCGTGGCCAGCTCGGTGTAGCCCGGCAGCGGTGCCACCCGCGGCAGGATGATCGAGAACATCGAGCCCTTGCCGACCCGGCTGCGTGCGTTCAACCGATGGTCGAGCAGGCGCGAGATGCGTTGGCAGATCGACAGGCCCAGGCCCAACCCCTGTTCGCCCCAGTCGAATGGTTGCTGGTAGCGGTGGAACTCGTCGAAGATCTGACGCATATGGTGCTCGGGAATGCCGGGGCCGGTATCCCACACCTGCAGTTCCACTTCATCGCCGCGTTGGCGCACGGCCAGCACGATGCGGCCCTGGCGGGTGTAGCGCAGCGCATTGGCCAGGAAGTTCTGCAGCACGCGGCGCAGCAGGCGGCGGTCACTGCGCACCCACGCAGGGCGTGCGAACAGGTCCAGACGCAGGCCGCGGCCAGCCGCGACCGGGGTGTACTGCGCGGCCAGCTCACGCATCAACGCGCTCACGTCGAACTCGCCGATCACCGGATGCAGGCCGCCGGCATCCAGCCGCGACACATCCAGCAGGCCATCGAGCAGCTCTTCGGCCGCACGCAACGAAGCGTCCACACGCTCGGCCAGATGCTTCTGCTCGTCACTCACGTGATCACTGTCGCGCAGTGCCGAGGCGAACAGGCGCGCAGCGTTCAACGGCTGCAGCACGTCGTGGCTGATCGCCGCCAGGAAACGGGTCTTCGACTGCTGCGCGACCTCGGCCTCATGCGAGCGCTCGGCCACGCGCTGTTCCAGCGTCTCGTTGGCCTCCAACAGTGCTTTTTCCGCGTGCTTGTAGTCGGTGATGTCGTTGTAGCTGGTCACGTAACCGCCGCCGGGCAGCGCCTGCCCACGCATCTCGATCACCTTGCCATCGCTGCGGGTGCGCTCGAACACGTGCGGTGAACCGGCGCGCATGTAGCCGATGCGGCGGTTGATCTGCACTTCGATATCGCCCTCGCCCAGCTCGCCGCGCTCGGCGTTGTAGCGGATCAGGTCGGCCACCGGGCGGCCCACGTAGAGCATGCCGTCGGGGTAGCCGAACATGTCCTGGTAGCGGCGATTCCATGCGGTCAGCCGCATGTCCGGATCGACCACGCTGACCCCGGCGCTGATGTTCTCCAGCGTGGTCGACAGGATCTCGCGGTTGAAGCGCAGCTCCTGCCCGGCTTCGTCCAGCACGGCCACCACTTCGCCCAGATCCATGCCCGAGCCACGCAGCAGGCTGGTCAGCAGCAGGCGCGCCGACGCCGCACCGATCGATGCGGCCAACAAGCGCTCGGTGAACTGCACCCACGGGCGGTCGGCAGGTGCAGAGGATTGCAGCTCACGGCCCAGCGACTGCGCCTGCTCGAAGAACGAGCGCCGTGCGTGACGTTCACCGACCACCCGCGAGGCCAGTGCCAGCAGGTCACCCACGTGCACGTGACCCGGCCAGCCACCGGCCACCGACGGACGCTCGGCATACGGATCGAGGAACGGCGCGGCGCGAAGCCGCTCGTCGACGCCGGGCCGCCAGCGCGCGGACACCAGCATCATCGTCGCCGCGTTGACCAGCAGCGACCAGAACGTGCCGTGGGTCAGCGGGTCCCAGCCGGTCATGCCAAACAGCTGCTGCGGGCGCAGCCACTCGATGCCGAACGGGCCGTGCTGCACCCAGCCAGCATCGACCCAGCCGGCCATCGTCATCGCCGGCAGCAGCAGGGTGTACAGCCAGGTGGCAAAGCCGAGCAGCATGCCCACCTCGACGCCGCGCCGGCTGGCACCGCGCCAGTACAGGCCGCCGATCAGGCCCGGCGCAAACTGCGCCACCGCGGCGAACGCCATCAGGCCGTACGAGGCCAGCGTGCTGTCGTTGCTGCTGGTGCGGTAGTAGCTGTAGGCCATCAGCGCCAGCAGCAGGATCGCCAGGCGGCGGATCCACAGCACGCGCGAGGCGACGTCGGCGGCCTCCTGATGGTCGCCACTGCGACGCAGCAGCACCGGCATCACCAGATCGTTGCTGACCATGGTGGCCAGCGCGATCGACGACACGATCACCATGCCGGTGGCCGCCGAGAAGCCGCCCACATAGGCGATCAACGCCAGCGCATTGCGGCCTTCGGCCAGCGGCAGGGCCAGCACCATCGAGTCGTCGGCGACGCTGCCGCCGGTACCGAACAGGGTCACGCCGGCGGTGGCGATCGGCAGCACCATGCCCGAGATCAGTACCAGGTAGCCGCCGAACATCCAGCGCGCGCGGCGCACATCGCGCACGTCACCGCACTCGACCACCGCCACGTGGAACTGGCGCGGCAGGCAGATGATGGCGAGGAAGCTGAGCAGGGTCTGCGAGATGAAGCCCACCGGCGGCAGGCCGGTGAACAGCGTATGCACCGATTCGACCACCGCGTCGGTGCGGTTGCTCAGCCACAGGTAGGCGAACACGCCCACGGCCAGCATCGCCAGCAGCTTGATCACCGATTCGAAGGCGATCGCCAGCATCATGCCGTGGTGGTGTTCGGTGGCATCGACCTGGCGGGTACCGAACAGGGTGGCGAACAACGCCATCAGCAGCGCCACGTACAGCGCGGGATCGGTGAAGAAGCCAGTGGGGCCGGTGTTGCCGGTCAGTACCTGCAGGCTCATCGCCACTGCTTTGTACTGCAGGGCCAGGTACGGAATGATGCCGATCAGCGCGATGATCGCCACCAGCGCCGCCAGCCGCCGCGAGCGACCGAAGCGCGAAGAAATGAAGTCGGCGATGGACACCACGTTCTGGCTGCGTGCGATCAGCGCCAGGCGCTCGATGATGCGCCAGCCGAACAACAGCAGCAGCAACGGACCGATATAGATCGGCAGGTAGCCCACGCCGTTGCGCACGGCGGTACCGACCGCACCGTAGAACGTCCACGACGAGCAGTACACGGCCAGCGCCAGGCTGTAGACCACCGGCCGCAGCCACGGCCGGTCGGGGTACATCGGCCGACGGTCACCCCACCACGCCACGCCGAACAGCAGCGCGGCATAGGCAACCGAGACCAGCAGCAGGATCCAGCTGGAGACCACGCGCGCGTTTCCGTCGGAAGAACCCGCAGTGTAGGCCAGGCGTGGCCGGGGGTGCGGGCTCGTTGGGGACAACCACCCCCACCAAGGTGGGGGCCTACGCGGTGCGGGCCACGACCATTGGTCGTGGCCGGCTTCTTACTGGGCCGGCACGCCCATTTCCTTCAGCAGTTCCGGTGCCGGGTAGACCTTGGCCAGCAACCAGCGCAGGTAGCGCATGTCCACGTGCACGGCGCGCTTGTAGCGCGGGTCGAACCACCAGCTGGCGCTGACCGATTCCCAGTTGCTGTCGAAGTTCAGGCCGATCAGTTCGCCCTTGGCGTTGAGCACCGGCGAGCCGGAGTTGCCGCCGGTGGTATCCAGGTTGGTCAGGAAGTTGACCGTCTGGGTCTTCAGCGCCGGGTCGGCGGTGCTGCCGAAGTCACCCTTGGCGATCGCGGCCAGCAGCGGCTTGGGCGCATCGAACGGATAGGCGTTGGTGTTCTTCTCGACGATGCCGGCCACGGTGGTCACCGGCGAGTAGGTCACGCCGTCGCGCGGATGCAGCGCCTCGACCTTGCCGTAGCTGATGCGCAGGGTGCGGTTGGCATCCGGATACACCGCGCGGCCCTGCTTGGCACGCCAGGCGAACAGCGCCTGCATGTAGGCCGGGCGCAGGCGCAGCTGCTCGCCTTCGCGGGTCTTGCTTTCGTTCTCGATGCGCAGCTGCGCGGCCACCAGCGGGCCAGCCACGGTGATCAGCGGATCGGCAGCCAGCGCCTCGCCTTCGCGCGCAGCAGCGAAACGGGACAGGCGCTGTGCCTCCTCACCCAGTTGGGTGCCGGCGTATAGGGTATCCAGCGCCGCTGCCAGCTGCTCCGGGGTACGGCCGAAGGCCGTATCGAACTCGGCCACGCGCTGCGCGTCCGGCAGCTTCTGGTAGCGGGTCAGCAGGGTGGTCAGCAGCGCCTTCTCGACTTCCGGTGCGTAACGGCGCTGAACCTGCTTGAGCACGCCTTCGATCATCGCCTGGTCGCGCTGCTGGAAACCACTCTCGCGCTGCGCGTCCGGCTTGGCCGATTCGATGCGCAGGCGTTCCAGCAGCAGCGCCGAGCGCAGCAGCTGGCTCTGTGCGGCCATCTGGTCCAGCAGCAGGTCACGCTCGCCCACCGCCGCACCCTGCGACAGGTTGGTCAGCAGCGCCTTGATGTCGCCCTGGTACTTGCGGTCGGTAGCAGCCAGCATCGCCGTCTCGTCGGCGGCACGCTGGGCCTTGGCGTCGCTGCGCAACAGGCCTTCCAGCTCACCGGCGGCGCGCTTGCGGTTGTTCTTCAGCGACTGCAGCTGCGAGGCGTAGCGGGTGCGCGCCTGCGCGTCCTTGGCACTGGCGGCCTCGATGGTGTCGATCATCTGCTGGAACACCGATACGCGGCGCGGCAGCACGGTATCGATCTGGCCAGCGAATTCGGCCGCGGTACGGTGGCGATAGGTGATGCCCGGGTAACCGGCCAGCATCGCGTAGTCACCTTCCTTCGGGCCTTCCACCGACATCTGCAGGTGCGCCGGCGCCTGGTAGGGCACGTTGTCCTTGCTGTACGCGGCCGGCTTGCCGTCCTTGCCGACATAGGCGCGCAGCAGGGTGAAGTCGCCGGTGTGGCGCGGCCACATGAAGTTGTCGATCTCGTCGCCGTAGTTGCCGATCGCACGCGGCGGCGCGTAGACCAATCGCACGTCGCTCAGTTCCAGCTGGGCAATGCGGTAGAAATCGGTGCCGTAGTACATGTTGGCCACCGAGCAGCGCACGCTGCCGTCCTTCTCGCACTCGGCCACGATCTGCTTGCTGGCCGCATCCACCGCATCGAAGTAGGCACGCCCGGTCTTGCCACGCGCCTGCGCCAGCACCTGGTCGGTCACCTTGTCGAAGCCGACGGTGACCAGCACGCGGAAGTCCGGGTTGGCCGGGCGCTCGTCGGCGCGGTCCCTGGCGATGAAGCCACCATTGATCAGGTCGTGCTCGGGCGAGCTGTTGTACTGGATCACGCCCATCGCCACGTGGTGGTTGGTCAGCAGCAGGCCGTCCGACGATACGAACGAGCCGGTGCCGCCACCGGCACGCACCACTGCGCTCAGCGGCGGTGCGGTGACATTGGCCAGGTCGGCCGGATTGCCCTTGAAGCCTGCGGCCTGCAGCGGCTTGGCCAGCTCCGGCAGCTGGGTCGGCATCCACATGCCTTCATCGGCGTGGGCGCCGGCGGCGAGGGTCAGGCCCAGGGCCAGGGCGGTGGGAAGGGCTTTGCGTGGTGACATGGGGCAATCCGGTACGACAGAACAGCCCGGGACCATAGCCGCTGGGGGCGGAAGGGGCAACGGCCGATGGTTGGGGGCGTCGTGCACGGTAGTGCCGGCCGCTGGCCGGCAAGCCACGCAACTCGGGAGATACGGTGCAGTTGCCGGCCAGCGGCCGGCACTACCGCATCGTTACTTCTCCCGCCGCCAGTTGATCGACCCACGGTTTTCCACCGTGCTCGATTCCACTTCCACGTCGAAGCCGCGGCGCAGCAGGTACTTCAGCGTGATCACCGAACCGGCACCGACCAGCGACACGCCGTAACCGACGTACAGCTTGGGCGAGATGTACTTGCCGACGCCGATCACCGAGCCACCCAGCGCGCGCGACTGGCTCACGCCGGCATCGTCCAGGCCCAGCTTGGCACCCAGCTGCGAGGCCAGCAGGCCGCTGCCGGCCGACAATGCCGCCGAGGCCGCATTGACCTGCTGCGTCTGGTCGCTGCTGGCGCCGGTCAGGCTGCGTCCCAGCACCAGATAAGCCAGGGCTTCGGACTGCGACATTGCCGGATCGGACCACACGTCCGCACGCGGCTGCTGCGCACGCCCGGTCACGTCGATACCCGCGGTGACATCACCGATCCGGCGCTCGGCGCGGATGTTGATGCGCGGGTCGGACACCGCGTTGTAGTTCCAGGTGAGGTTGCCGCGGGTGATGGTCAGGTCCTGCCCGTACGCCTTGTAGCGGCCACTCACTTCCAGCCCGCCATTGGCGGTCATCTCGCGGCCAGGCTTGGCCCAGACCTGCATCTTGCCGGTCAGCGCGCCCTTCAGGCCGAAGCCGGTCATCTTCACCTTGTCACCGAGGCTGACGGTCAGCTCCATATCCAGCGGCGAGGTACGCGACTCTTCCGGATCGGCCGGGTCGAGCACCACCACGTCTTCGGACACCGAGGTGCCGCGGTCCAGGCGCTCCAGATCGATGTCGGCCTCGGGCACGTGCACGGTGCCACGCAGCTCCATCGCGGCCTTGGCCAGGGTGAAGTCGAGGTTGGGATTGGCGACGATGCGCAGCTCGCTGGTGTTGGACAGCAGCACGTTGTCGCCGTGGATCTTCAACTGCAGCGGCTGTGCATCGCCGAACCACGACAGGCCACCATCCACGTACAGCGTGCCCTGGCCGGAGTTGGCCTGCGCGGTGATCTTGGCCGAACCGTCGGGCTGGGCCACGAAGCTGCCCTTGCCCTGGTCGAAGGTCAGGCCCAGTGCCGGGAATTCACCCTTGAAGTTGCTCAGCTGCGCGTCACCGCCCAGCGACGGCTGGCCACGCGTGCCGCGCAGGCTGACGTGGCCTTCGATCAGGCCGGTCGGTCGCACGATGTCCGGCGAGAACAGCTCCAGCCAGTACAGCCGCGACATGTTGAGATAGAGCTCGCCGTTCAACGGCGCGCTGGCTTCCCAACCGGTCTGCATCCTGGCATCGACGAAGCCGTTGCCCTGGAAGCCCATGCCCAGGTAGCCCTTGATGCTGGCCGGGGTCATGTCGAGCTTGAGCGAGAACTGGTCGTAGCGCACCAGCTCGCCACGGGTGGTGTCCCCCACGGCATTGCGGTTCTCACCCAGGCGCACGCCGCCTTCCTTCGAGCGCACTTCCACATGGCCTTCCCAGGCGTTGCCGCGCGGGCGGATCTGCGCATCCAGGCTGACATCGCCACGCAGGTAGATGCGACGGCCGGACTGCGGCGGCAACCACGGCTGCACCAGCGCCAGTGGCAGCGCATCACTGCGCACCACCAGGCCTTCGCGCGGCCAGTTGGCCTGTGCGCACAGTGTGCCGCTGCTGGCGGCGGCCAGGCAGGCTTCGCCCAGCGTGTAGTTGCTGCCGTTGATCGCGAACGCCGCCGGTGCACGCAGCGACCAGGCATCGCCCTTCACCGGTGCGATGCGCAGCGCGGCCAGCTCGCCGCGCCACTGCGCGCCCTGCTGGCGCACGCTGCCCTGCAGCTCGATCGCGCCCATCTCGTTGCGGGTCTGCGCGGCCAGGCGCAGGTTGGAGACACTGCCCTGCGCATCCACATTCAAGCGTTCCAGCAGCATGCCGGCATTGACCTGCTGGCCCTGGATCGCCAGCGTGCCGCTGTCGCCGCGCCACGGCAGGTGGCCCTTGATGCTCACGCTCTCGGCGCCGTAGCCGTCCCAGTTGAGGTTGTTGCCGACCAGGTCGGCGGTGATGTCCGGCGCATCGCGCGGGCCCTTCACCTGTACCTGGCCACGCAGGCCGCCATCGGCGCCCGGCAGCAGGTCACTCAGCTGCAGCGGTTCGAAACGCGCATCGATGTCGAGGCGGTCACCGACCTTGCCCGAAGCGGTCACCCGGCTGCTGCCCAGCGACAGCTTCAGGTCACCCTGGCCCTGCGCGCCCTGCAGCGCGAACTTGCCCTGCGCGTCCAGGTTGCGCTGACGCAGCACGCCCTTCAACGACGGCAGATCGACCGTGGCTTCCAACGTGCCGGCGGTACCCGGCGGTGCGTTTGCCGGCGGCGGCAGCTGGCGCCCCTTGGAGGCCAGGTTGCCGGACAGGCGGCCATTCCAGCCCGGCACGAAATAGCCGGGGTCGAAGTCCTTCAGCATGGCCTTGGCATCCCAGTCCAGCTGCGGTGCCCACGCCACCTGGCCTTCCACCTGCAGCTGGCCACCCGGGGTCTGCGCCTGCAGCTGATGGATCGACGCGGCCTGATCGTTGCCGCGCACATCGAAGTGCAGCTGTGCCTTCTGCGCGTCGCGCTCGACCTCGGCGCGGCCGATCGCCGCCCAGGCCTTCAGGGTACCGGCCAGGCCGAAGCGCGCTTCCTTCAAGGTGACCGGCACCGGGGCGCTGCCGGCGGTGTTCGGGTCCGCCGCTGGCACGTAGGTCAGGTCATGTGCGACCACCGAGAAGTTGAGCTTCTGCTGGTCTTCCTGGCTGAAATCGGCGGTGCCTTCCAGCCGCGCCTCACCGCCAAGACCCTTCACCAGCAGCGGTGAGACTTTCAGCACCTGGTCCTGCAGCGACACCACCGACGGTGCCAGTTCCAGTTCCTGATCGCCCTGTTTCACCTTGCCACGCAGGTTGGCGTTGCCGCCCTTGCCGGCGGCGGTGAAATCCAGTGCCAGCGGCGCGATCGCCGAGCTGGCCAGTGCCGGCGACAGCAGCGCCAGATCCAGCTCGTCACTGCGGATGCTGGCGCTCCAGCTCGGATCGGTGCGGCCATCGAACACCAGCATCGCGTGCAGCGGCTTCGGCGCGCGCCCGGCTACGGCCACTTCCATGTGCGACAGGTCACCGCGGGCGACCAGGCCGACGGTGGCGGCCGTGCGGCCACGCGGCGCCGGCAGCACCGCGGTGACGGTCACATCGGTGTCGTAGTCCTTGGCCGGGATGTAACGACCCTGGGCGGTGAAATTGCCCATGTCGCTGTCCACCACCAGTTTGTGTGCCTGGAACTCGCCATTGGCGATCTCGATGCCGCCGCGCACGCGACTGATGTCGATCACCGGCTCGTTGGCCTGGCTGATGCGGAAGCCGTCGATGGCGATGGCATCGGCCTGGATCGCCAACGGCATTTCGATCTGCGGCAGCGAATCGGGCCACGACGGCAGCTTGAACGGCTCGTCACTCTTGGCCAGGTTCAACGTCGCGTTGGTCAGCTCCAGCTTGTCCAGCAGCAGCTTGCGGCCCAGCAGCGGGCGCAGGTCCGGCTCCAGATGGGCGCGCTCGGCGTGGAAATGGATGTCGTCGTAGCGGAAGTCGACGTTGTACAGGGTCAGCGGACCGGCCACCGGGCCGTCCACCTTGTCCCAGGTGAAGCTGGCGCCCACCGGCAGCCGTGCCACCACCTGCGCCAGCAGCACGTCACGCCCGGCCACGGTCTGCAGCAACCAGTACACCGCCAGCAGGGCCAGCAGCACCAGGCCCAGCACGCCCACACCGGACCAGGCCCAGAAGCGGCGGCGGCGGTAGAAGCGCACGCGCGGCGGCGTGGTCGGGTTCGGAGTGGGTGCGGGCGTACTCACAGGTCCGCTCCGATATTGAGGTACAGCTGGAACTGCGAATCCGGGTTGTTCAAGCCATGCGCGATATCCACGCGCACCGGGCCCACCGGCGATTTCCAGCGCACGCCGAAGCCGACGCCGGTATGCAGATCGATGGTGTTGTCGAAGGCGCTGCCGGTATCGACGAACACCGCCGCACCCCAAGGGCCACCATTGAAATAGTGCTCGTACTCGGCCGAGCCGATCACCAGGTTCTTGGCGCCCAGCGCGTACTTGTCCGGTGCCGGGGTCCGCGGGCCCACCTCGCGATAGGCATAGCCGCGGATGCTGCGGTCACCACCGGCGAAGTAGCGCAGGCTGGGCGGCATCGCCACCAGATCACTGGTCCAGGTGGTGCCACCCTCGCCGCGCAGGATCAGGCGGTTGCTTTCGCCCACCGGGATGTACCAGCGCAGCACGGCATTGGCCTGCACGAAGCTGGTGTCCGAACCGGCACCTTCAACGCCGGCACGCATCGTCGCAGTACCGCTGATGCCCTTGCGCGGGAACAGTTCGTCATCGACGTTGACGTAGTCGGCGACCATCTGCGGGTACACCAGCGTCGACGTGTTGTAGACCGCGTCGGTGAATTCGGTGCCGGAGGCATAGCGCCAGCGCTCGCGCAGCGCGTTGATCGAGGCGATCGCGGTCCAGTGTTCGTTGATCTCGCCGCTGCGGCTGGCGATCAGCTTGAAGTTGCGCAGGTCGATATAGTCGGTCTGCTCGTCGTAGGCGCTGGCAGCGAAGGTGTACCAGCCATCAAGCCAGTTGAAGGCCGGAATGCGGTAGCTGGTGACCAGGCTCTTGCGCTTCTGCGCATAGTCCAGCTGCGTGTTCATCTTGTGGCCGCGGTTGTTCAGCCACCGCCGTTCGATGCCACCGCGCACACCCGGGCCACTTTCGCTGCCGTAGCTCAGACCCGCGGTGTAGATGGTGCGCTTGGCACGGGTCAGCTTCACATCCACCGGCACTTCGCCGTTCGCATCGGCCTGGTCGGGCCGCGGCTGGATGTCAATCACGCTGAAGTAGTCCAGCTTGGTCAGCGACTCGCGCAGCCGGTCCAGCTTGCCCTCGTGGAAGTAGCTGCCCTGTTCCCAGTACACCAGCGGATCGAACAGCTTGTCGACGAAGTAGTCCTGCTCGAAACGCACCGGTCCCATGTTGTAGCGGCGGCCGCTGTCCCAGGTCAGGTCGATGTCGGCGGCGTTGTCGGCACGGGTGATCTGCACCTGGCGCTGGGTGTAGTCGGCATCGAAATAGCCACGTTCGGCCAGGCGGCGGGTGACGGTGATCTTGCTGGCTTCGTACTGCGTATGTTCGAAACGCTGGCCCTTGCGCGGCTTGAACGCGGCCAGATCGTCCTGCAGGTACTGGTCGTACATCGCCGGTCCGGTGATGTCGATGTGCTCGCGGCGGACGGTCACCGGGGTGCCCTTGTCGACATGGATCAGCACGCGCACGTGCTCGTCCTCGCGCGGCGCCTCGACCTTGATCACCGGGTTGTAGTACCCGAACGGTTCCAGTGCCTGGCGGGTCTGCCGCTCGGCCTGTGACAGCAGGTACTCCAGGCGCGATTCGCCCTGTTCCTTTCCGATCGTGTCGTACAGCGACAGCGATTCCTGGATGTTCTCGATGATTGCGGCGTCGTCGCCCTTGTCCAATCCCTTGATGTCCACCTTGTCGATGGTGCCGCGCGCGTGGGCCACGGAGGTGGCGGCCAGCGACAGGACCATCAGCGGCAGGGCGTATTTCTTTGGCTGCATGCGGCACAGCATACCGACCGAAGGTGACGATGCGAAATGCATCACGTCATTCGGGATCGGTTGTTAAGTGGCGGTCAAAATACGCGCCTTTGTGGCGATCGTCGTGATCGCAGCCGAGGATGCCGGCATCGTGCGCGATGCCGGCAATGACCCCGATGGACATCCGCCAGCGGTGATCCGGTAGTGCCGGCCGCTGGCCGGCAACCCACAGACCGATCCGATGCGCGGTGGCAATGCCGGCCAGCGGCCGGCACTACCGATACGGGCGTCAGCTCGACAGATGCTCGATCGCTGCCACCTTGCCCAGGCGCTCGCCCAGCATCGTCAGCAGCGCCAGGCGGTTGCCACGCAGCGCCGGATCCTCGGCATTGACCATCACACCATCGAAGAACGCGTCGACCTGCGGGCGCAGGCGTGCCAGGCGCGCCAGCACAGCCACATAGTCCTTGTGCTGCAGGCTGGCGCCGGTGTCGTCGATGGCCGCGGTGACCGCTTCAGCCAGCGCGCGCTCGGCGTCTTCCTGCAGCAGCGCCGGGTCGATCTGGGCCGGGATGTCGCCTTCGGCCTTGCGGAGGATGTTGCGGATGCGCTTGTTGGCCGCAGCCAGCGCCTCGGCTTCCGGCAGCGCGGCGAAGGTGCCGATCGCATCCAGGCGGCGGTCGAAGTCGTACAGCGAGGCCGGCTTCAGCTCGGCGACGGCGTTGAAGTGCGTGGCCGGCACGCCCTTGTCGGCGTAGTAGCCCTTCAGGCGGTCGAGGATGAAGTCGTACAGCTCGCCGACATCGGCCTGCACGCTGCGTGCGGCCAGGCCAGCGTTGGCGCTGGCCAGCAGCGCGCGCAGGTCCAGCTCGAAGCCGCTTTCGATGATCGTGCGGGCCAGGCCCAGCGCGTTGCGGCGCAGGGCGAACGGGTCCTTGTTGCCGGTCGGCTTCAGGCCCGCGGCGAAGCCACCGGCCAGCGTGTCGACACGTTCAGCAATCGCCAGCACCTTGCCCAGCGGCGACAGCGCGATGTCGTCACCGCCGAAGCGCGGCTGGTAGGCCTCGTCGATGGCCAGCGCCACTTCTTCCGGTTCGCCACCGGCCACGGCGTAGTGGCGGCCGGCGATGCCCTGCAGCTCCGGGAACTCGTTGACCATGCGCGACTGCAGGTCGTTCTTGGCCAGTTCGGCGGCACGCCTGGCCTGCGCAGCGTCGGCGCCGACCTGGGGGGCGATCACTTCGGCCAGAGCGGCCACGCGCGCAACCTTGTCGGCCACGCTGCCCAGCTTGGCCTGGTAGGTCACCGTTTTCAGGCCGTCGCCCATCGACACCAGGCCCTGCTTCAGGTCCTCGTCGAAGAAGAACTTGGCATCAGCGAAGCGCGGGCGGATCACGCGCTCATAGCCCTTGGCCACTTCGGCCACGTCCTTCGATTCGATGTTGGCGATGCCGATGAACTTCTCGGTCAGGGTGCCAGCGGCATCCAGCACCGGGAAGAACTTCTGGTTGATCTCCATCGTCTCGATCAGCGCTTCCTGCGGCACCGCCAGGAACGCACGTTCGAAGCTGCACAGCACTGCCGACGGCCATTCGACCAGGTTCACCACCTGTTCCAGATTGTCGTCGGTGATGCGGGCGCTGCCACCGGCCTTGGCCGCAGCGGCCTCGACCTCGGCGACGATGCGCGCGCGGCGCTCGCTCGGGTCGACCAGCACGAACGCGGCACGCAGGGCTTCAACATAATCCTGCGGCTGGGCCAGCGACACCGCCTGGTCGTGGTGGAAACGATGGCCACGGCTGACGCGGCCGGCCTGCAGGCCGAACAGCTCGGCCTCGACCACGTTGGCACCGTGCAGCAGCACCAGCCAATGCGCCGGGCGCGCGAAGCCCCAGGCGTGGTCGCCCCAGCGCATCGGCTTGGGAATCGGCATCGCCGCAATCGCGTCGCGCAGGATCTCCGGCAGCAGGCTGGCGGTGCTCGCGCCCGGGGTCACCGCGCGGTGCACGAAGCGCTCACCCTTGTTGTCGGTGGTCTTTTCCAGCGCGGTCCAGTCGATCCCGGCCTTGGCGGCGAAGCCCTGCAGGGCCTTGGTCGGCTGGCCTTCGGCGTCCAGCGCGATGTTCAGGTACGGGCCCAGCACTTCGCTGTGCTGTTCCGGCTGCTCCAGGCCGACGCCCGGCAGCAGCACGGCCAGGCGGCGCGGGGTCGACAGCGGGCGCGCATCGCCCAGTTCCAGCGCGACGCCGCGCTTGCGCAGGCCTTCGACGACACCGTCGAAGAACGCCTGGGCCAGGCCCGGCAGCGCCTTGACCGGCAGCTCCTCGGTGCCCAGTTCGATCAGCAGGGGGGACAGTTGGCTCATCGGTTCGATCCTGTGGTGGGGGCGCAGCGCGCAACGCGTCCGGCGCCCCGGGTAGTGGGTGAAAAGCGGGTCGGTGCAGGAAGGCGGTCAGGCCTTCTTCGCACCCGGGAAGCCCAGCTTCTCGCGCTGCTCGTAGTACGCCTTGGCCACCGCCTGGGCCAGCGCGCGCACGCGCAGGATGTAGCGCTGGCGCTCGGTCACGCTGATCGCGCGGCGCGCATCCAGCAGGTTGAAGGTGTGGCTGGCCTTCATCACCTGCTCGTAGGCCGGCAGCGGCAGGTTCACTTCCACCAGCTTCTGCGCTTCGCGTTCGCAGGCGTCGAAACGGTGGAACATCTCTTCCACGTCGGCGTATTCGAAGTTGTAGGTGCTCTGCTCCACCTCGTTCTGGTGGTAGACGTCGCCGTAGGTCACCGGCTGGCCGTCCGGGCCGTAGGTCCAGACCAGGTCGTAGACGTTGTCGCAGTTCTGCAGGTACATGCACAGGCGCTCGAGACCATAGGTGATCTCGCCCAGCACCGGGCGGCACTCCAGGCCACCGGCCTGCTGGAAGTAGGTGAACTGGGTCACCTCCATGCCGTTGAGCCAGACTTCCCAGCCCAGGCCCCAGGCGCCCAGCGTCGGCGATTCCCAGTTGTCCTCGACGAAGCGCAGGTCGTGCACCAGCGGATCGATGCCCAGTGCCTTCAGCGAATCCAGGTACAGCTGCTGGATGTTGTCCGGCGCCGGCTTCATCGCCACCTGGTACTGGTAGTAGCGCTGCAAACGGTTCGGGTTCTCGCCGTAGCGGCCGTCGGTCGGGCGGCGCGAGGGCTGCACGTAGGCCGCGTTCCAGCTCTCCGGACCGATCGCACGCAGGAAGGTGGCCGGGTGGAAGGTACCGGCGCCCACCTCCAGGTCGAGCGGCTGGATGAGCACGCAGCCCTGCTGGGCCCAGAACTGGTTCAGGGTCTGGATCAGGCCCTGGAAGGTGATCGGAACGGTCGGGGTCGCGGACATGCGTACGAGTCTTGGCCGGCAAGGGGGTGCGCTAGTATAACGGCCGACCTGCGGGGCATTCCGTACCCGGGAGGAGCAGGCAGATGGAACATCGGCTGCCGGTGGGCACGCCCGGCGAGGCTGGCGGCGTACCGCTGCCGTGGGGTCGCCTGCAGTTCGAGCAGATTGCCGCGGCCCTGATCGCCGATGGCCTGGTGGCCGAGCAGGACCGCGAGCGCATGCGCTTTTCCGCGCAGGGCGCGCGCAATGCCAGTGAAGTGCACCCGCTGGTGCTGCTGTCCAACCTCAAGCTGGCCGCCAACGGCGGTGGCGAACTGACCCTGGAGCGCCTCACCGAGTGGCTGGCGCAGCGCACCGGTAGCCGCTACCTGCGCATCGACCCGACCCGGGTCGACGTCGCCGCGGTCACCGCGCTGGTCTCCCATGCCTACGCGCGCCGCCACCGTTTCCTGCCGTTGGCGGTGGATGCCGAGCGCGTGCTGGTGGCCACCAGCGAGCCACTGGTGCAGGAATGGCGCCGCGACCTGCAGCACCTGACCCGCCGCCGCATCGAGCTGGCGGTGGTCAACCCGCTGGACCTGCACCGCTACACCATGGAGTTCTACGGGGTGACCCGCTCGGTGCGCGGCGCCCGTGGCGACGTGCGCGGCGAGGCCAGCACCACCCTGCCCAGCTTCGAACAGCTGGTGGAGCTGGGCCGCACCGGCGACGTCAATGCCGACGACCAGCACATCGTGCATATCGTGGACTGGCTGCTGCAGTACGCCTACGAGCAGCGCGCCTCGGACATTCACCTGGAGCCGCGCCGCGAAATGGGGCGCATGCGCTTCCGCATCGACGGCGTGCTGCACAAGGTGTTCGAGGTACCGCCGGCGGTGATGACCGCGGTGGTCAGCCGCATCAAGGTGCTCGGCCGCATGGACCTGGCCGAACGCCGGCGCCCGCAGGATGGCCGCATCAAGACCCGTTCGCCGGGCGGCCGCGAGGTCGAGATGCGTCTGTCGACCATGCCCACCGCCTTCGGCGAGAAGTGCGTGATGCGCATCTTCGACCCGGATGCCGCCTTCAAGAGCATCGACCAGCTCGGTTTCAGCCCGCAGGAGGCGGCGGGCTGGAATGCACTGGTCGAACGCCCGCACGGCATCGTGCTGGTAACCGGCCCGACCGGCTCGGGCAAGACCACCACCCTGTATTCCACGCTGAAGCGCCTGGCCACGCCGGACGTGAACGTGTGCACGGTGGAGGACCCGATCGAGATGATCGCGCCCGAGTTCAACCAGATGCAGGTGCAGACCAACATCGACCTGGATTTCGCCAGCGGCGTGCGCACGCTGCTGCGGCAGGACCCGGACATCATCATGATCGGCGAGATCCGCGACCTGGAAACCGCGCAGATGGCGGTGCAGGCCTCGCTGACCGGCCATCTGGTGCTGTCCACCCTGCATACCAACGATGCGCCCTCGGCGGTCACCCGCCTGCTCGACCTCGGCGTGCCGCACTACCTGCTGGCCAGCACCCTCAACGGCATCCTCGCCCAGCGCCTGGTGCGCACGCTGTGCCCGCACTGCAAGCAGCCGCACAGCCTCGGCGCCGCCGACTGGGCGGTGCTGGCTGATAGCCATGCCGCATATCCAGACGCCGCCACGCCCTGTCGGCCGGTCGGTTGCCTGGAGTGCCGGCGCACCGGATTCCTCGGCCGCATCGGCCTGTATGAGTTGCTGCCATTGGGCTCGCGGCTGCGCGGGCAGATCCGCGCCGACATGGATCTGGCCGGTTTCAGCCGGGCTGCGCGGGCTGAAGGGCTGCGAACCCTGCGCCAGGCCGGGCTTGAAAAGGTGGCGCAGGGGCTGACTACAATCGAGGAAGTCCTGTCAGTGCTGCCGCCCCCGGATGAACCCAGCCCCGTTCCTGATCCTTGAAACCGGCCGCCCGGTACCGTCGCTGCGCCGCTACGGGCGCTTTCCGCACTGGATCCGCGTCGCCGCCGGGCTGGAAGAGCACGAGACGGTGGTGGTCGATGTCGAACACGGTGGCGCCCTGCCCGACCCACATGCCTTCGCCGGCGTGCTGGTGACCGGTTCGGCCGCCTTCGTCACCGACCACGCCGAGTGGAGTGAGCGCAGCGCCGCATGGCTGCGCCAGACCGCCCACGACGACCTGCCGGTATTCGGCATCTGCTATGGCCACCAGCTGCTGGCGCACGCGCTGGGTGGCGAGGTGGCCTACAACCCGGCCGGCCGCGAGTCCGGCACGATCGAGCTGGAACTGCAGCCGCAGGCCGCGCAGGACCCGTTGTTCCAGGGCCTGCCGCAGCATTTCGCCGCCCACGCCACCCACCTGCAGACGGTGCTGCGCGCGCCGGAAGGTGCCGAAGTGCTGGCACGCTCGCCGCTGGACGGCTGCCACGCCTTCCGCTGGGGCCGCCAGGCGTGGGGCGTGCAGTTCCATCCGGAATTCGCCACCCACCACATGCGCGGCTACGTGCGCGCCCGCGCCGACTGCATCGGCCGCCACGGCGGCTGCGCCCGCAGCATCGAGCGCGCGGTCAGCGCCGCACCACTGGCCCGCCAGCTGTTGCGCCGCTTCGTCCGCCAGGCGCGGCTGTCTTCAGCCCAGCCGGTGGCAAAACAGGGATAATCGGCGGCACGGGCAGCCGCCCGGCCCCCTCCTGTCCTTCCCGGATGTCCATGAAAGAGATTCGCAAGCTGCCGGCCTCGGCGGGCGCCCAGTGGTTGCTGGATACGTTCTCCCTGTACCGGCGTGCGCCGCTGCAGCTGGCCCGGATCGGCCTGACCTGGCTGCTGGTGAGCTGGGTGGTGACCCTGCTGTCGACGCTGATTCCCGGTGCCGCCGGCATGGCCGTGCAGCTGATGACCCTGGCCATTTCGCCGATCATGTTCGGCGGCATGCTGTATGCCGTGGGCGAGATCGACGAAGGCCGCCCGGGCCTGGCCTCGCATCTGCTGCAGCCGATCCGCGACCACCGCGTCAGCCACCTGCTGGTGCCGCTGGCGATCCAGGTGCTGGCGGTGCTGCTGCTGGGCGCACTGTTGTTCATGATGATCGGCCGCGAGGGCTTCACCGCCTTCAGCGAGGTCATGACCAAGATGGAAGAAATCAGCCGCAGCGGCCAGCAGATCAAGCCGGACGACGCGGCCGCGCTGGTCGCCAACCTGCCGGCCAAGCGCATCGCGCTGTGGATGCTGCTGGTGTTCCTGAGCGCGGTGGCGCTGTCGCTGGCGATGTTCACCCAGCCGGCGCTGGTGGTGTTCGACAAGCAGAGCGGCATGCATGCGCTGCGCCTGAGCCTGCAGGGCTGCATCGAGAACATCGGCGCGATGTTCGTGTTCGCCGCGCTCGGCCTGATCGCCGCGTTCTGCATGTACATCCTGTTCGTGATCGTGATCCAGGTCGCGATGCTGATCGGTGGCCCGCTGGCTGCGGCCTTCATCGCCCAGCTGGTGCTGACCACGGTGCTGATGCCGCTGTATGTCGGCGCGGTCTACGCCGCGTGGAAGCAGATGTTCGTGCATCGCGGCAGCCGCGCGGCCCCACCGATCCCGACCACGCCGACCTCAAGCGACGTGTTCCACGCCTGACGGAAAAAGGGGACGGAGGGGATTAAGTCGTTTATGCCCAGTGTGTGCAGCTAACGACTTAATCCCCTCCGTCCCCTTTTTTTCTTTCAGGCGGCGGGTTTCTTCACTACCGACGACGGCACCAGCCAGCGTGCGGCGTGGATGCCCAGCTCGTAGAGCAGGCACATCGGGATCGCCAGCATCAGCTGCGAGACCACGTCCGGTGGGGTCAGCACCGCCGCCACCACGAAGATGCCGACGATCGCGTAACCGCGGCCTTCCTTGAACTGCTGCGGCGTCACCCAGCCCAGCAGCACCAGGATCACCATCGCCACCGGCAGTTCGAAACTGCCGCCGAAGGCAAAGAAGATCGCCAGCACGAAATCCAGGTAGGCGTTCGCATCCGGGGTGATCGCGATCACGTCCGGGCTGAAGGTGGTGAGGAAGTGGAATACCGCCGGCAGCACCAGGAAGTAGGCAAAGGCACAGCCGGCGTAGAACAGCAGCACCGACGACACCAGCAACGGCACCGCCAGGCGCTTCTCGCGCGCATACAGGCCCGGGGCAACGAACGCCCACAGCTGGTACAGCAGCCACGGCACCGCCACGAACAGGGCCACGAAGAAAGTCAGCTTCAGCGGGGCGAAGAACGCACCGGCCGGGTTGGTGGCGATCATCGTCTGCCCGTTCGGCAGCTGCGAGACCAGCGGTTCGGCCAGCGCGTTGTACAGCTTCTGGGTAAACGGCAGCAGCGCCAGCAGCACCACGCCCAGGCCCAGCAATGCGCGCACCAGGCGGCCGCGCAGTTCCACCAGATGTTCGACCAGCGAGCTTTCGCCGAAATCCTGTTCACTCATGGCTGGCGCTCCGGGCTGCTCTGCGGCGGCGGCGCACCGGCATCAGGGGGTGTCGCCGGCGTCGGCTCGGGAGCAACGCTCTCCTGTGCCGGCGCATCGGCGTCGGGCACGGCGTTCATGTACGGCGGAAGATCTGCGGGCGCCGGCGCGCGTACTTCCTGCGCCAGCGTATCGCCCTGCTGCTGGGCCTCCTGCGCTTCGCGACGGATCGCTTCACCGCTGGCACGCAACTGGTTCTCGGTGTCCTGCATGCCCTGGCGCACGTCCTGCATCTGCCGCTTGATGTCCTCGGCCTGCAGTTCGCGCTCCAGTTCCTGTTTCACCGAATCCCACTGATTACGGGCACGTCGCACCCACAGGCCGGCGAAGCGGGCCGCCTTGGGCAGGCGCTCGGGACCGAGCACCACCAGGGCGACCACTGCAATCACCAGCAGCTCGCTGAAGCCGATATCAAACACCGCGACCGCTCCGGATCAGCGAGCGTTACGGTCGTGCTCGTCCTGCGCGGCGCGCGAGGCGTCCTGGCTGCGCGATTCATCGCCCAGCTGCGCGTTCGGCTTGTCCTCGTCGCGCATGCCCTTCTTGAATTCCTTGACCGCCGAACCGAGATCCTTGGCGCCACTGGTCAGGCGCTTGGTGCCGAACACCAGCAGGACGATGGCCAGCACGACCAACCAATGCCAGATGCTGAAACTGCCCATAAAGACGCTCGTTACGTTAGTGATCAGGCTGTCGAGCATAGCGCACCGGGTGTTAGCCGGCGCGCGTGACGAAAGTCAGTTTCCGCCCAGCGTTTCCGTGCGGATTTCGCCGTCGTTGACCGGCTGGAAGCCCTGCTGCTGCGGCGGCGGGTTCTGCGGCACGTTCTGCAGCGGTGCGGTAGTGGCTTCGGCCGGGGTGGCCGGCGCTGCCTGAACAGGCGCCGGAGCAACCGTCGGAGCCGCTGCCGGGCGCGGCGCGCTACCGCCGTTGCCGCTGCGGTTGTTGCGCGCGGCGTAGGTGGCCTCTTCCAGGCGGTCGCGGAACGTCACCACATCCATCGACGGCGAACCGGCGGCGCGGCCTTCGAAGATCATGCGCGGCGTGGTGTTGCTGCCGTAGGCGTCCAGATTGGCGGCATCGTCGATCTGCAGCACCGCACCATCCAGGGCGACACCGGCGAACAGGCCGCGGGCGCGCGACCAGGACCAGATCTCGGCCTTCAGCTGACCGTCGGTGGCGGCGGCGGCATTGCGGCCGACCGGGCCGGCGGCGACACCCGCATCGGCGCCCAGCGTGAACTTGCCGTTGACCAGGTTGTCCAGGCTCCGGTCGTTGCGGAACACCAGCACCACATCGGAGGACTGCACGCCGGCCTGGAAGCCGATACTGCCGCCGGTGAGCTTCACGAACACCGGGTTGGACCAGGCACCGTTGGGCATGCGCACGGACATCAGGCCGTGGCCACGACGACCGCCAATGACCAGACCGGCCTTGATCGTGTCGGGAATGACGATGACCGCGCGGCCTTCGTCGAGCAATTTGTCCGGAATGCCCTGTTCAGGGATTTCCTGGATTTCAGCCAGCACGCGCACGGCATTGCGGGCACGCTGGTCTTCCTGCGGTCCGGCCATGGCCTGGCTGGACAGCAGGCTGGCGGCGATCAGCAGGGCTTGGATCGGGCGACGCATGGCAGGCTCCAGAAGTCAGTCCATAGGAAGATATAGCAAGTGACTGAAATTAGTAGTGTTGTCATGAATCCCCAATGAGCGTTCCCTGCTCACATTGATGCGCGCTATGCCTGCAATCCGAACCCTGCATCCCGGCGCGGCACCGGATCGGCGACAATACCGCTCATGCTCGACGCACCCGATACCGCCGTGCTGGCGGTCAACCTAGGCACGCCCGAGACGCCGACGGCCCCCGCCGTACGCCGTTACCTGGCTGAATTCCTGTCCGACCCCCGCGTGGTCTCGATCCCGGCACTGCTGTGGCAGCCGTTGCTGCGCGGACTGATCCTGCCGCTGCGCAGCAGCCGTTCAGCGGCCAAGTACGCCCAGGTCTGGCTGCCGGAGGGCTCTCCGCTGATGGTGCATACGCGCCAGCTGGCGCAGGCCATGCAAGCGCTGTTGCCGACCCTGACGGTGCGCCATGCAATGCGCTATGGCGAACCGGCGCTGGCCAGCGAACTCGACCGGCTGGCGGCCGACGGTGCGCGCCGCATCGTGGTGCTGCCGCTGTACCCGCAGTACTCCACCACCACCACCGCCTCGGTCGAAGACCGCGTCGATGCCTGGCAGCGCCGCAATCCGGGCGTGACCGTGAGCCTGGTACACGACTATTCGGTCGATCCGGGCTGGGTCGACGCCGTTGCCGGCTCGATCCGCCGCTACTGGGAACAGCACGGTCGTGGCCAGAAACTGATGTTCTCCTTCCACGGCATTCCGCAGCGCCTGGCCGATGCCGGCGATCCGTATCCGCAGCGCTGCGAGGCCAGTGCGCAGGCCATCGCCAAGGCGCTGGAGCTGGGCAGGGACGACTGGCAGATGGGCTATCAGTCGCGCTTCGGCCGCGAGCGCTGGCTGCAGCCGTATGCCGAGCCCAGCCTGTGGGCGCTGGCCGAATCCGGCGTGAAGCAGATCGACGTGGTGTGCCCGGGCTTCGCCACCGACTGTCTGGAGACGCTGGAAGAAGTGGCACTGGGCTTCACCGAAACACTGGCCGAGCGCGGCGCGACGATGCGCTACATCCCCTGCCTCAACGCCGAACCGGAGCACGCGCGTGCGCTGGCACGGCTGGCCGTGGCGTCACTGGCATGAGCCTGCAGCCGTTTGAACTCGAGGTCGGTGGCGCGCGCGTCGCCGGCCTGCGCAACTACGGTGATGGCCCACGCGTGCTGGCCCTGCATGGCTGGCTCGACAACGCGGCCAGCTTCGTGCCGCTGGCGCCGCACCTGTCGTCGTTGCAGCTGGTGGCCATCGACCTGCCCGGCCACGGCCACAGCGCGCATCTGCCGGCCGGTGCCAGCTACACCACGGCCGCCGCCATCTGTCACGTACTCGACGTCGCCGACGCGCTGGGCTGGGACCGTTTCAGCCTGCTTGGCCATTCGATGGGCGCCGGCATCGCCAGCCTCACCGCCTCGGTCAGCGACCGTGTCGAACGGCTGGTGGTGATCGAAGCACTCGGCGGCCTGCGTGGTCCTGAGGAAGAAACCGCCAACCGCCTGCGCGAGCATGTGAATGCCACGCGCGCACTGGCACGCAAGCAGCTGCGCGTGTTCCCCGACCTCGCCGCGCCGATCCGCGCGCGGATGATGACCAACCAGCTCAGCGAGCGCTGTGCACGGCTGCTGGTCGAGCGCGGCGTGGAGGCGGTCGAAGGTGGTTACCGCTGGTGCAGCGACCCGCGCCTGATGCTGCCCACTGCGATCCGCCTCAGCGAAGGCCAGATCGACAACCTGCTGCAGGCCATCGCCTGCCCGACGCAGGTGATCTACGCCACACCGGCGCAGTCGTACTATCCCGAGCCGATGCGCAGCGATCGCCTGCAGCACCTGCGCGATGGCCGTCTGGCGGTGTTTCCCGGCAACCATCACCTGCACATGGAAGACCCGGAACAGATCGCGGGCGTGATCCTGCACTTCTTCAGCAACGGCAACGCCGGCTGAGCAAACGTAGCCGCGCGCTTCACTCCGCGCGTTTGCGGCCGATACATCAGTTGCGGGCCCCTGCGTCCGCAGCACGCAGGTCCGGTCGGGCCTGCGGCGTGTGTCTGGTTCTGCAAGGAAGTCCGCATGCCCGCTCTGCTGCACCGTCACCCACAGGATGTGGCCACGGTGTCCCGTCTCCGCGTCGCTGATCGCGCCGCATTCCCCGAATTCCCGGCTCGCGCCCTGCTCACGCACTCCTGCGTGTGCCGCGGCGTGGCTGTTGTCGTTTGCTGATCCAGGAGTCGCCGATGTCCGTTGCATCCTCCCGTCCCCCCGATACCGCCCGCATGCCGCATCTGCAGCAGCTCGCGCGCCGCGCTGACCGTCGACTGCTGATCGGCAGCGCGGCGTTGGCTGTGGCTGGCCTCGTGCTGGCCCTGCGTGGGCCCCACGTACCGGGCGCTGCGTTGGCCGCGGCCGCCGTACTGCCCGCCCTCTGGCTGGCCGGTCCACAGGCGGGCCGGGCCGTCGCCCGCAATGGCCTGGCATTGCTGTTGTCGCTGCAGCTGGCCTTGTTGTGCGCGATCGTCAGCCTGTCACCGGCATTGCCGATTGCGCTGTTGCTGGGCGTGCTGCTCAGCCACCGCGATCGCCTGCCGGTATGGCTGGTCGGTGGTGTTGGCACCCTCGCCCTGCTGGTACCGCTGCTGCACGGCGCAGCCGTGGGACCGACGTTGCTGCAGGCGGGCCTGTTCGCCAGCCTGACCGTGTTCCTCGGCCAGGTCGCGCTGCGCCTGCGCCAGCAGACCGAGGCGCTTGGCCACGGCCCGCGCCGCCTGGCGGCACTGGCGCGCGATATCGCGACGGGCACCGATCTGAGCGCACATGCAGATACTGCGGCCTATGCACCAGGTTCGCTGGCCCATGCGCTGGCCGATACCGCCCGCCACGTACAGGCGCAGCGTGGGCGCGAGGCTGAAGCGCATGCCGAGAATGCGCAGATCCGCCAGGCGCTCGATGCCTCGCGCACCGCGATGATGATTGCCGACAACGACCACGTGATCCGCTACGTGAACCGCTCGGTGGTGGCCCTGCTGCGCAACCAGCAGGCAACGTTGCGACAGGCCTTCCCCGACTTCGATGCCGAGCGCCTGGTCGGCAGCAGCATCCACCGCTTCCACGCCAACCCGGACCGCATCCGCGCGATCCTCAATGGCCTGCAGGTCACGCACAACGGCAAGGTCCAGATCGGCCCGGTGCACTTCGCGCAGGTGGTCACCCCGGTGTTCGATGCGCAGGGCGTGCGCCTGGGCTTCGCCGTGGAATGGCATGACCGCACCCATGAACTCGCGCTGGAAAACGCCGTGGCCGGCATCGTCGCAGCGGCAGCGGCCGGTGATCTCGACCAGCGCCTGCAGGCCACTGAAGGTGCCAGTTTCCTCGATGGGCTGACCGGTGGCATCAACCAGCTGCTCGATACGCTCGGCAGCACCGTCAACGAAGTGCGGCAGATGCTCTCGGCACTGGCCAATGGCGATCTGGACCGGCGCATGCACGGCGAGTATCACGGTGCTTTCGCTGCCATCCAGCGCGATGCGAATGCCACGGCCGGTCAGTTGGCACGCATGGTCGGTCGCATCCAGGAATGTGCGGCGTCGATCAGTACCGCCGCCAGCGAGATTGCCGCCGGCAACGGCGCGTTGTCCGAGCGCAGCGAGCGCCAGGCCGCGCACCTGCAGGAGACCGCAGCATCGATGGAGGAACTCACCGCCACCGTGCGCCAGAACGCCGCTCATGCCCGTCAGGCCAGTGAGCTGGCGGCGTCTACGCAGAGCGCGGCGAGTGACGGCAACACCGCCATGCAGCGCGTGGTCGATACCATGCAGGCAATTGAAGGTGCATCGAAGCGCATCGGCGATATCACCGGCGTGATCGACGGCATTGCCTTCCAGACCAATATCCTGGCCTTGAACGCAGCCGTGGAGGCGGCACGCGCCGGCGAACAGGGCCGAGGCTTCGCGGTCGTGGCCAGCGAGGTGCGGGTACTGGCGCAGCGCTCTGCGGCGGCGGCCCAGGAGATCAAGAAGCTGATCGACGAAGCCGGCCGCCAGGTGGGTGAGGGTGCCCAGCTGGTAGCTGACGCCGGCCAACGCATGCAGGGCATTGTTGGCGGCGTGGAGGATGTCAGCCACCTGATGCGCGAGATTTCCGCGGCGTCGCAGGAGCAGTCGATCGGCATTGAGCAGATCAACCAGACCGTAGTGCAGATGGATCAGGCCACACAGCAGAATGCCGCGCTGGTGGAAGAAGCTACCGCCGCCGCACGCGAGCTGCAGAGCCAGGCCGGCACACTGACCGAAGCGGTTTCGGTGTTCCGCCAGCAGGAACCGCACGAGGTCTCGCAGGCCGCCTGATCCGGGCCTTCAGTTCGATCCTGATCAAGACGGCGCCCGCAGGGCGCCGTCATTTTGTTGCGTAGGCCTTGCTGCCAGTAGCTGCCAACCTTGGTTGGCGCCGTGGTTCCTCACGGGGGGCATCCACGCATGGCGTGGATCTACTGTGGGTCCGCATGCCCTCGGTAGACGCCAACCTTGGTTGGCGCTGTGGCTACCCGCGGAGAATATCCGCGTATGGCCTGGATCTAACGGGCGATGTAACGCCATCGGGTTG
>NZ_JAOECR010000051.1:0-31817 GCF_029836955.1 Stenotrophomonas sp. GD04054
CAGAACGGTCATGCGCCGTCACCACCACCATTCAGCCCCCGGGCGTATGCTGGAACCCTGTCCCACGGAGCTGCCGCATGCACATCGTGTACAAGGCCGACAACCTGTTCGACGCCCACCTGGTCAAGCACGCGCTGGAGGATGCCGGCATCCCGGCCTTCGTGTTCGGCGAGTCGTTGTTGGGCGGCATGGGCGAGCTGCCACTGTTCGGCGTGCTGCGGGTGGGCATCCCTGATGCGGCACGGCCGCAGGCCGAGGACATCGTGGCGGCGCTGGACTTGGGCCACGCGCCGGACGCCCCCATTTCCGATGCAGACGACATAGCCGGCCTTCCGGCGTAGGAGCGCATCATGTTGGGAATTGGCGAGGGCATCCTCGGCATCGGCGCCTTCAAGCAGCGCCTGCCGCGCCCGGAAGAAGCACTGCCGGGGCGTGACCAACCGCTGCCGCTGCACAGCAACCAGCACTTCGTGAACAGCCATCCGCTGAAGGACCGTTTCGCCGGCCTGCAGCAGATCCGCTTCGCACTGGGCTGCTTCTGGGGCGCCGAGCGCAAGTTCTGGACCGAACCGGGCGTGTACAGCACCTCGGTGGGCTATGCCGGCGGCATCACCCCGAACCCGACCTATGAAGAGGTGTGCTCGGGCCTGACCGGCCACACCGAAGTGGTACAGGTGGTGTTCGACCCGGCGGTGGTGAGCCTGGAGCGGCTGCTGCAGCTGTTCTGGGAAAGCCACGACCCGACCCAGGGCATGCGCCAGGGCAACGACACCGGCACCCAGTACCGTTCGGCGATCCACGCCACCGACGAGGCGCAGTACGCTGCCGCGCTGGCCAGCCGCGAGGCCTACCAGGCGCAGTTGGCCGCAGCCGGCTACGGGGTGATCACCACCGAGATCGAGTACCCGGCACCGGCGTACTACTACGCCGAGGACTATCACCAGCAGTACCTGGCGAAGAATCCGAACGGCTACTGCGGTATCGGCGGCACCGGCGTGAGCTGCCCGATCGGGTTGGATGTGGAGGCGCCGCGCTGACGCGCGGTGGTCCGCCTGCGGCGGGCAGAATCTACGGCAGAAGCCAAAGCCAAAGCGGCTCTGCGTTTCTGCGGGTTGGGCGGGGCGGTGTGGGTTGGCAGGACACGCCGTAAACCCGTCCTTGGGGGCTCGATGGCGCCATCCATGGCGCCAACGGTCCTGCCAACCCACACCGCCCCACCCCCGACAGTTTCCCGGTGACGGTGGGCAAGAGCATGGGTTACTGACGAACTGAAAGAAAACAAAAAGGACGCGGCCTTCGCCGCGTCCTTTTTGTTTGATCGTGCATTGCCCTTGTAGCCGAGCCATGCTCGGCTGCGAGCAAGCGAAGCGCGCGACCCGCTTTTGCTCTTCCTTCTTTCATCCGTGGCGGGCGGCCACCGGAAACTGTCAGAGGGCGGGCGGGTTGGGTTAGCGGGAGTGTCCGCCGCATGGATGCGGCGGCCAAGCCTCCAGGGACGGATTCACGGCGTCTCCCGCGAACCCAACGCCCGACCCAGCGCGGCTTTTGCTTTAGCAGTCAGTCGAGCAAGCTCGACTCTACAAAACGATCCGTCACGAGGGGCTCAGCCGTTGGCCGGAATCACAGTTCCGAACGAATCCGCTCGCGCAGCGCTTCCAGATCCTTGGCAAACGCATCGATGCCGGTCGCCAGCTTCTCGGTCGCCATCGGATCGGCCGCCAGATCCGCTGCGAACTTCGCCGCATCGATCGGGGTCACCGCCGCGCCATCCGCCGCACCGGCCACCAGCTTGCGCGGCAGCTCGCCGTGGTCGGCGTCCAGCTTCTCCAGCAGGTCCGGCGAGATCGTCAGGCGGTCGCAGCCGGCCAGCGCTTCGATCTGCGCGGTCGAACGGAACGAGGCGCCCATCACCACCGTCGGCGAACCGCGGCGCTTGAATTCGGCATACACGCCGCGCACGAACTTCACGCCCGGGTCTTCATCGATGTTGGCCGGGGTCTGGCCGTTGGCCACGTACCAGTCCAGGATGCGGCCGACGAACGGCGAGATCAGGAACGCGCCGGCTTCGCTGCAGGCCAGCGCCTGGGTCGGGTTGAAGATCAGGGTCAGGTTGCAGTCGATGCCTTCGGCCTGCAGGATGCGCGCGGCTTCCACGCCTTCCCAGGTCGCGGCGATCTTGATCAGGATCTTCTCGCGCGGCACGCCGGCATCGGCGTACATCTGGATGAACTGGCGGGCCTTGGCTACGGTGGCAGCGGTGTCGTGGGCCTGGTCGGCATCCACTTCGGTGGACACGCGGCCCGGCACCAGCGTGCTCAGCAGCGCGCCGACGCCGATGGTCAGGCGGTCGGCCACGGCGTGCACCACGGCTTCGCGGTCGCCACTCTGCTGGCGGCCCCAGGCCAGTTCGCGTTCGATCAGCTCGGCGTAGACCGGCAGGTCCAGCGCCTTCTTCACCAGGGTCGGGTTGGTGGTGCAGTCCACCGGCTGCAGGCGCTTGATCGCCTCGTAGTCACCGGTATCGGCAACGACCACGGACAGTTCGCGCAGCTGGGACAGTTTGGACGGGGTACTCATTACGGCTCCTGGTGCAGGGGGATCGAATCGCGCGCGGTGCGCAGCGGTAATCAGGGGCGGTCGTTGTGGACCGCGGTCACGCGCAGGCGCAGCTTGCGGCCGCCGGGCGCGTTCCAGTCGATGCTCTGGCCGATCGAAAGGCCGAGCAGGGCACTGCCGACCGGGGCCAGCACGGAAACCTTGCCTTCATCGACGTTGGCTTCGCGGGGGAAGACCAGGGTCAGGACGTGCTTCTCGCCCGACACTTCATCTTCGCACTCCACGCGCGAATGCATCATGACGATGCCTTCGGGAATCTGGTCCGGTGCCAGTACGGTGGCACGGTTGAGTTCTTCAGCAAGCGCGAGCGCGGCAGGCGTCTGGCTCAGCGCAGGGGATTCGAGCATGGCGTCCAGGCGGTCCATGTCGAAGGTGGAAACGGTGATCGACGGCGGCAGGCCGCTGGCGGTACTCATGGTGAAGCTCCTTGGTTGAAAGCCATGCAAAAGGCGGCACCTGCTGGCGCCGCCTGTCTGTATTGTGGGGACAAATGCGACCGGAATCGACTCCTGCCGATTCCAGGCCGGTGCTGCGGGGGTTCAGCCGTTCAGCGCGGGGCCGGGCAGGGCGGTCGTGTCGCCGGCGGCGTTGACCGCTTCCAGGGTGAACAGCGCCTGCGGCAGGCGCTTGAACTGATCGGCCAGCTCCATCAGGAAGTCGTTCATGGCCGAGCTGCGGCGCCAGATCATGGCGATGCGGCGGCTGGGGCGGCCTTCGCCGGTGAAGTCGAGCAGGCGGATGTTGTTCGAGCGCGGCACCGGCGGCTGCACCGACAGGCTTGGCAGCAGGGTGATGCCGACGTCGGCGGCGACCATCTGCCGCAGCGTTTCCAGGCTGGTGGCGCGGAACTCGGACTTCTCGTTGGCACCGAACAGGCGGCAGACTTCAAGCGCCTGGTCGCGCAGGCAATGGCCATCTTCCAGCAGCAGCAGCTTCTGCGTGGCCAGTTCCTGCACGTCCAGGTGTTCGCGACGGGCCAACGGGTGGCGCCCGGACACGGCCAGCAGGAACGGTTCCTCGAACAGGAACTCGGCATGCAGCTGGTCGTCGATCACCGGCAGGGCCAGCAGTGCAGCGTCGAGCTTGCCTTCGCGCAGGCGGTCCAGCAGCACATCGCTCTTTTCCTCGACCAGCAGCAGTTCCAGCTCCGGGAAGCGATCGCGGATGCGCGGAATCACATGCGGCAGCAGGTACGGGCCCAGGGTAGGGAAGATCCCCAGGCGCACCGTACCGGCTTCCGGATCGCGGCTGCGTCGCGCCGCTTCCTTCAGCTGTTCCACTTCGGACACGATCACCCGTGCCCGTGCTGCTGCTTCCTGCCCAGCCGGGGTCAGCATCACCTTGCGCGGCGCGCGTTCCACCAGCGGCAGGCCCAGCTCTTCTTCCAGCTTGCGGATCTGCGTGGACAGCGTCGGCTGGCTGACGAAGCAGGAGGCGGCAGCCCGGCCGAAATGCTTGTGGTCGGCCAGGGCTACCAGGTACTTCAGATCACGTAGGTTCATCCTTACACCCCAGGGGTAACGGACCGGCTGACGGCATGGTTACCCGACAGGCAGACAATGTTCCCGGTGATCTGGGAACGGTGGATCAGGCAGCTTCAGCAACGGCACCGCTGCTGCTGCTCACCGACGAGCGGATCAGGTGGTCGAACGCGCTCAATGCGGCGGTCGAACCGGCACCCATGGCAATGATGATCTGCTTGTAGGGTACCGTCGTGCAATCGCCAGCAGCGAACACGCCCGGCAGGTTGGTCTGGCCGCGGTCATCGATGACGACCTCGCCACGCGGCGACAGCGCCACGGTGTCCTTCAGCCACTCGGTGTTGGGCAGCAGGCCGATCTGCACGAAGATGCCTTCCAGCTCGACGCGGTGGGCGTCGCCGCCGACACGGTCCTTGTAGACCAGGCCGGTGACACGGCTGCCGTCGCCCAGCACTTCGGTGGTCTGTGCGCTGGTCAGCACGGTGACGTTGGCCAGGCTGCGCAGTTTCTTCTGCAGCACTTCGTCGGCGCGCAGGCTGGAATCGAACTCCAGCAGGGTTACATGCGACACGATGCCGGCCAGATCGATGGCCGCTTCCACGCCGGAGTTGCCGCCGCCGATCACCGCCACGCGCTTGCCCTTGAACAGCGGACCATCGCAGTGCGGGCAGTAGGCCACGCCCTTGTTGCGGTACTGGTCTTCGCCCGGCACGTTCATCTGGCGCCAGCGTGCGCCGGTGGACAGGATCACCGAACGCGACTTCAGCACCGCGCCGTTCTCCAGCTGCACCTGCACCAGGCCGTCTTCACCGGCCGGCACCAGCGCACTGGCGCGCTGCAGGTTCATGATGTCCACCTCGTACTCGCGCACGTGCTGTTCCAGTGCCGTGGCCAGCTTCGGGCCCTCGGTCTCCTTCACCGAGATGAAGTTCTCGATCGCCATGGTGTCCAGCACCTGGCCACCGAAACGTTCGGCGGCGATGCCAGTGCGGATGCCCTTGCGTGCAGCATAGATCGCTGCTGCCGCACCGGCCGGGCCACCGCCCACCACCAGCACGTCGAAGGCATCCTTGGCGGCGATCTTCTCGGCATCGCGCTTGCTGGCGTTGGTGTCCAGCTTGGCGACGATCTGCTCGAGGGTCATGCGACCCTGGTCGAAGACTTCACCGTTGAGGTACACGGTCGGCACCGACATGATCTCGCGCTTCTCGACTTCGTCCTGGAACAGGGCACCGTCGATGGCCACGTGCTGGATGCGTGGGTTGAGTACCGCGGCCAGGTTCAGCGCCTGCACCACGTCCGGGCAGTTCTGGCAGGACAGCGAGAAGTAGGTTTCGAACTTGTATTCACCTTCCAGGTTCTGCACCTGCTCGATCAGCTCGGCGGTGGCCTTGGACGGGTGGCCGCCGACCTGCAGCAGCGCCAGCACCAGCGAGGTGAACTCGTGGCCCATCGGCAGGCCGGCGAAGGTCAGGTGGATATCCTGGCCCGGGGTGCCCAGGTCGAAGGACGGCACACGGCCCTGGCCATCGCGCAGCACCTGCAGCGAGATCTTGTCCGACAGGCTGTCCAGGGTCTGCAGCAGTTCCAGCATTTCCTGCGACTTGGCGCCGTCGTCGGCGTGCGCGGTGATCTGGATCGGGCGGGTCACGCGCTCCAGATAGGTCTTCAGCTGCGACTGCAGGTTGGCGTCCAACATCGGGTCATCTCCTGGCTTCAGGCAAACAGGGGGCGTGGCACCGCTGTAGAAGGTAGCGGACCAGCAGGGGGTAGGGGTGAACCCAAGACAGCGACCGTGGAAGGGGCTGGCTGGCCAAGGCGGGCGAGCGTTGGCTGTCTTGGGTTCACCCCCACGCCGGCGGGGGGACCGGCACGGGGATGAAAGGCGCGCCGTGGCGTGGGGCCACGGCAGGCCGGTACCGCTTTAGATCTTGCCGACCAGGTCCAGCGACGGGGTCAGGGTCTTCTCGCCTTCCTTCCACTTGGCCGGGCACACCTGGTTCGGGTTGGCGGCGGTGAACTGGGCAGCCTTCAGCTTGCGCAGGGTTTCGGAGACGTCACGGGCGATCTCGTTGGAGTGGATCTCCAGGGTCTTGATCACGCCTTCCGGGTTGATGATGAAGGTGCCGCGCAGGGCCAGGCCTTCTTCCGGAATGTGCACGCCGAAGGCGTTGGTCAGCTGGTGGGTCGGGTCGCCGACCAGCGGGAACTGGGCCTTGCCGACGGCCGGCGAGGTTTCGTGCCACACCTTGTGCGAGAAGTGGGTGTCGGTGGTGACGATATAGACCTCGGCGCCGGCCTTCTTGAACTCGGCGTAATGGTCAGCGGCGTCTTCGATCTCGGTCGGGCAGTTGAAGGTGAAGGCGGCCGGCATGAAGATCAGGACCGACCACTGGCCCTTCAGGGTGCTGTCGGAAACCTTGATGAACTCGCCATTCAGGTAAGCATTGGCTTCGAACGGCTGGATCTGGGTGTTGATCAGGGACATCGTTTTTCCTCTGGGTGAAGGGGAGTGGGTGAATCGACAAGACCTAGAGTACCGACTCGCTATCGATAAGAACAATCCATTGATTGCATCTATTTGATAGATACAGTCTATCAGAATGCACTGAGCAGGCACTGAACCCAGACGCTTTCATCCTGCAACTGCCTGTGTGACAAGGAAAATCTTCCGGAACGGCTGAATAGGGCCAATAGTCCCTCCTTATCCCCTCGGGCAGAACCTGAACGGATTGCAGCCTTTTGTAGAGTCGAGCCATGCTCGACTGCGGACCTGTGGATGTGTAGCTCGACTGCGCCAGAAGCAGCCGAGCATGGGCTCCGCTCTACAATTGCGGCATGTTTTCCCAAACCGAACCCTCCCTGCGCCAGATCGTGGCCGAGGCCAGTGCCCGCCTCGGCGGCGTCGAGGCCCGCCACGAGGCCGAACTGCTGCTGCTGCATGTGCTGGAGCGCCCGCGCAGCTGGCTGTTCGCGCATGCCACCGATCCGCTGGCCGCCGCCGACCTGGCCGCCTTCGAAGCGTTGCTGGCCCGCCGCGTGGCCGGCGAGCCGGTGGCCTACCTGACCGGCCGCCGCGGTTTCTGGACGCTGGACCTGGAGGTCGACCCGGCCACGCTGATCCCGCGTCCGGAAACCGAACTGCTGGTCGAGCTGGCGCTGGAGCGCCTGCCGCAGGACCAGGCGCTGCAGCTGGTTGACCTGGGCACCGGCAGCGGTGCGATTGCACTTGCACTGGCCAGCGAACGGCCCCAAGCGCAGGTGCTGGCTACCGATGCCAGCCCGGGCGCGCTGGCCGTGGCCGCGCGCAATGCTGCGCGCCATGAACTGCGTAACGTCCGCTTCGCCGAGGGCGGGCACGACTGGTATGCGCCACTGCAGGGTGCACGCTTCGACCTGATTGCCAGCAACCCGCCATACATCGCCAGCGACGACCCGCATCTGGAGCAGGGCGACCTGCGTTTTGAACCGGCTTCCGCGCTGGCCTCCGGCGTGGACGGGCTGGATGACATCCGCCGCATCGTCGACGGTGGCCAGGCCCATCTGCTGCCCGGTGGCTGGCTGCTGATCGAGCACGGTTGGGACCAGGGCGCGGCGATCCGCGCGCTGTTCGACGCGGCGGGTTTTACGGAGGTGCAGACCGTACAGGATCTGGAGCAGCGCGACCGGATCACCCTGGGCCGGCGTCCGGCCTAGAATGGAGGTTCTCCTGCCCCGGCAGGGCATCACCCTGGAGCTGCAAGCATGCGTACGCTGTACCCCGCCATCACCCCCTACGACGTCGGCACCCTGAAGGTCGACGACCGCCACACGCTGTACTTCGAACAGTGCGGCAACCCGGACGGCAAGCCGGTGGTGATGCTGCACGGTGGCCCGGGCGGCGGCTGCAGCGACAAGATGCGCCAGTTCCACGACCCGTCCAAGTACCGCATCATCCTGTTCGACCAGCGCGGTGCCGGCCGTTCCACCCCGCACGCGGACCTGGTGGACAACACCACCTGGGATCTCGTCGCCGATATCGAGAAGCTGCGCGAGCACCTGAAGGTGGATCGCTGGCAGGTGTTCGGCGGCAGCTGGGGTTCGACCCTGGCACTGGCCTATGCCGAAACCCACCCGCAGCGCGTGACCGAACTGGTCCTGCGCGGCATCTTCATGCTGCGTCGCTGGGAACTGGAATGGTTCTACCAGGAAGGCGCCAACCGCTTGTTCCCGGATGCGTGGGAGCACTACCTCAAGCCGATTCCGTCGGTGGAGCGTCATGACCTGATCTCGGCCTTCCACCGCCGCCTGACCAGCGAAGACGAAACCACCCGCCTGGAAGCGGCCAAAGCCTGGGCGGTGTGGGAAGGCGCGACCAGCTTCCTGCACGTCGACGACGACTTCATCAACAGCCACGAAGACCCGCACTTCGCGCTGGCCTTTGCCCGCATCGAGAACCATTACTTCGTCAACGGCGGCTTCTTCGAGGTGGAAGACCAGCTGCTGCGCGACGCGCACCGCATCGCTGACATTCCCGGCGTGATCGTGCACGGCCGCTACGACGTGGTCTGCCCGCTGGCCAACGCCTGGGACCTGACCAAGGTGTGGCCGAAGGCGAAGCTGGAAATCACGCCGGCCTCGGGCCACTCGGCGTTCGAAGCCGAGAACGTGGACGCACTGGTGCGCGCCACCGATAGCTTCGCCTGATCGGTAACGCCGGGCCATGCCCGGCGCTACCGGCCCTCATCCACGCATGGCGTGGATCTACCGCAGCCTGGTAGTGCCGGCCGCTGGCCGGCAAACCTGAGACGGTTGGATTGCCGGAGACGCCGGCCAGCGGCCGGCGCTACCACTGCCCGGCCAGCAACGCGTCGGCCAGTACCTGCAGCTTTGGCGAGCATTGCCGCGAGGGCGGATAGATCAGTGACAGTGCACGGCTGCGGCCTTCAAACGGCTGCAGCACGCGCTGCAGGCGGCCATCGGCCAACGCATCGGCCACGGCGAAATCCATCACCTGCACGATGCCGATACCGGCGATGGCCGCTTCCACCAGCGGATCGCCGCTGTCGAACACCATCCGCGTCGGCGGCGTGAACTCGCGCAGTTGCCCGTCCTGCAGGAACTGCCAGTCCACCAGCCGGCCACTGCGCAGGTTGCGCACCGCCAGGCAGGCGTGATCCTGCAGCGCGGCCACATCGTCCGGTGCGCCACAGCGGGCCAGATAGGCGGGGCTGGCCACCGTCACCCAGCGCAGCGGCCGCAATGGCCGCGCGACGATGCGCTGGTCGGCGATGACGCCGGTGCGCAGCGCGGCATCGAAGCCTTCCTCGACCAGATCGACCAGACGGTCGCTGAGCACCGCTTCCACCTGCAGCTGCGGATGCTGTTGCAGCAACGGCGCCAGCATCGGCACCAGCACCTTGCGCCCGAACATCGACGGCGCACTGATCTTCAATGTGCCCGAGGGCGTGCACGGGCGGTCGGCCAGTTGCCGTTCGGCATCGTCCAGGCCGGCCAGCAGCGGTGCCACCTGTTCGACGAATTGGCGGCCATCCGGGGTCAGCGCCACATTGCGGGTGTTCCGCTGCAGCAGCTTCACCCCCAGCGTGGCTTCCAGCCTTCCGATCGCGCGCGACAGGCCGGACTGGCTCAGGCCCAGTTGGCCGGCGGCCACGGTGAAACTGCGGGCTTCGGCCACCTGCACCAGCATGCGCACCGCATTGAGGTCCATCGAGGCTCCATTCATGCCGAAAATCATGACAGATATGGTCGGGGAGGGGTTTATTGATTGGCTCGCATCAATGAGACTGCGCTCCCCCACCGCGCCAGACCGCCGATGCCTCCCCTCAAATACCCGCGCTGGGCGCTGACCCTGCTGGCCACCGCCCAGCTGATCATTGCCCTGGATGCCACCATCATCTTCGTTGCCTTGCATGACATGGGTCGCGCGCTGCAGATCAACGCGCAGCAGCTGCAATGGGTGGTCAGTGCCTACACCGTGGCCTTCGGCGGCAGCCTGCTGCTGGGTGGCCGTGCCGCCGACCTGATCGGCCGCCGCCGCTTCTACCGGCTGGGCATGCTGCTGTTCGCGCTGGCCTCGCTGCTCGGTGCGCTGGCGCCGAATGCTACGCTGTTGATCATCGCGCGTGCAGCACAGGGTATCGGCGCGGCGTTGCTGTTCCCCGCCACGCTGGCACTGATCAACACGCTGTATGCGGAAGGTCCGGTGCGAAACCGCGCGCTGGCAATCTGGAGCATGGCCAGCGCGGTGGGCCTGGCGCTGGGCACGCTGCTCGGCGGCGTGCTGACCCAGGCATTCGGCTGGCCGGCGGTGCTGGCGGTGATCGTTCCGCTGGCCACCGCCTGTGCAGTCGCGGCCGGCGCGTGGTTGCCGGCCGATGGTCCACGCGTGCAGGGCCGTTCCTTCGATCTGGCCGGTTGTCTCACCGTCACCGCCGGCGGCAGCCTGCTGGTCACCACCCTGGTGCAAGGGCCGGAGTGGGGCTGGACGGCGCCGGCCACGCTCGTCTGCCTGCTGCTTTCAGCCGTACTGTTGACGGTGTTCGTACAGATCGAAAAGCGCAGCCGTGACCCGCTGATGCAGTTTTCGCTGTTGCGCCTGCCCGGCCTCCGCGCCGCGCTGGGTCTGACCTTCGCTTTCATGAGCAGCTATGGCGTGCAGTACTACTTCCTGGCGCTCTACTTCCAGGATGGCTATGGCTGGAGCCCGCTGCAGGCCGGTATGGCCTTCCTGCTGCCGACATTGGTGTGCACCTTCGGCATCCGGATTGCCGAACGCATGCTGCGGCGCCGTTCGCCACGGCAGGTGCTGGCCTGGGGCTTCGCCGCAGGTGCCGTCGGCATCGCCGCGGTTGCGTTGGCGATGCCGCATGGCGCCAGCTACTGGCCGCTGTTGCCGGGCATCGTGGTGCTCAGCGTTGGCCAGGGCATGAGCTGGACGGCGATGTGGATCGTGGCCGGGCAGGGCGTGCCGGGTCCGCAGCAAGGCGTCGCGTCCGGCATGGCGGCCACCGCCCAGCAGATCGGCGGCGCCTTGGGATTGGCGGTACTGGTGATGGTCGCCAACGCCGCGCGCGGCACGCAGGCGGCAACCAGCCCTGATGCGTTGCAGGGCATGGTCAATGCACAGTACGGCGCCGCGCTGTTCGCCGCGCTCGGCGTGGTGATCGCGCTGGGCCTGCGCCCGGCAACAGTAGTGGTAGTGCCGGCCGCTGGCCGGCAAACACAATGACCCAACTACCCTGAGGTTGCCGGCCAGCGGCCGGCACTACCAACCCGGGATGGATCCACGCGCGTTCAACCCAATGCCAGCAACTGCGGTTGCAGCGCGCTGAAGATCCGCGCCAGCCGCTCCGCCCATGCCAGCTGCCCGGCGGCATCGGCGATCAGGTCCTGGCGGATCTCCAATTCCACGTGCACCAGCCCGCGGCCTTCGCCATGCACCGGCACCGCGTAGTCGCTGGTGCTGCTGACCGAATACGGTTCGTTGTCACCCACCACCAGGTCGCCTTCGTTGCGCAGTGCCTGCAGCAGTGCATGCGCAAAGCGCGTGTCCTGGTGGTACAGCACGCCGGCATGCCACGGCCGCTGCATGCCGTTCATCACTGGGGTGAAGCTGTGCATCATCACCAGCAGGGTGGGGCGGCCGGCATCGCGGCGTGCATCCAGTTCCGCGTCGATGCGCGCGTGGTAGGGCGCGTGGATCGCATCGATGCGCTGTTGGCGCTGTGCCGCCGACAGCCCGGCATTGCCCGGGACCACGGTGTGGTCGCTCACCTCCGGAATCAGCGTCGGCGAGGCCAGTGGGCGGTTGCAGTCGATCAGCAGCCGCGAATAGGTCTGTTCGATCGCCCAGGCATCCAGCCGTTCGGCCAGTGCGCGGGTGGTGCCGGCAATGCCGATGTCCCAGCCGATGTGGCGATCCAGTTCGGCCTGTGGCAAGCCCAGGCCGGTGAGGGTACCCGGCACCTGTTGGCCGGCATGGTCGGCCAGCAGCAGGTACGGCGACGCGCCCTGCGCCCGGTGGATCGCGTAGATTGCCGGATCATCGGCGCCAAGGAGCGCCGGCAGCGCATGCAGGTCGGCGTCAGCCACGCGGGCGCCCGTCCAGGTGGTGCTCGATCATCCACAGGCCGGCCCACAGCTTGGCATCCAGCTCGTAGCCTTCGCCCATCTTCTGCACCAGCCAGGCCGCGGCCTCACTGCGTGGAATCTCGTGCACGGTGATGTCCTCGCTGTCATCGCCGCCACCTTCGCCGATCCGGCGCAGGCCGGTAGCGCGTACGAAGGCGATCTTCTCGCTGCTGGCGCCGGACGACGTCGGGCCGATCATCAGCACTTCGGCGTGATCGGCGGTCCAGCCGGTTTCTTCTTCCAGTTCGCGCACGGCCGAGACTTCAATCGATTCGCCGGCGTGGATGTCGCCGACCAGGCCGGCCGGCATCTCGATGGTGGGTGCCTGCAGCGGCACGCGGAACTGCTCGACGAACAGCACCTTGTCCTCAGGGGTGACGGCGATGATGATCGCGGCCAGGCCACCGGCGTGGGTACGTTCGCTGTATTCCCAGGTGCCGCGCACCAGCATGCGCTGGTACTTGCCTTCATAGACGACACGCGGGGCTTCGGTGTTGCGCTGGCTCATGCGGGCTCGCCGGAATTGGAAACGGATGGAGTGGGAACGGGGTCGGCCACACCGGCGGCATCGAACAGCCGGCGGCGGGTCATCGGGCCGAAGCGCAGGGTCTGGCACAGGCCACCGAGCAGCTCCGGGTCGGCCGCCTGGCGCAGCAGACCGGGTTGGCTGCCTTCCAGCGGCGCGTCCAGCGCGATGGTGGTCAGCTGGCGCCAGAGCTGGGCGTGCTCGCGCTGTTCGCGCAGGCGCACCGCCATCTGTGCCGCGCCGCGCAGGCGCAGGAACGGCACTTCGTCCAGGCGTTCGTACAGCGCATCCATGCTGCCGAAGTGGGCCAGCAGCACGGCGGCGGACTTGCTGCCGACACCACTGACACCGGGAATGTTGTCCACCGCATCGCCGCACAGTGCCAGGTAATCGGCGATCTGGTGCGCGTGCACGCCGTGCCGCGCCTTCACTCCGGCTACGTCCCAACGCTGGTTGCGTGCGTAGTCCCACTGCTCGTCGTGATCCAGCAGCAGCTGCGACAGGTCCTTGTCGGCGGAGATGATCACCCCGCGGTGGCTGCCACGGTGCACGTGCAGGGCGCTGCCGATCAGGTCATCGGCTTCGTATTCGTGGTGGGCAAGCACCGCAAGGCCCAACGCCGCGCACAGCGCCTTGCAGTGTACGAACTGGCGCTTGAGCGCTTCCGGCGCCGGGTCCCGATTGGCCTTGTAGGCCGGATACAGCCGGTGGCGGAAGCCGCTGTCGAGTGCTTCGTCGAAGGCGATGGCGATGTGCCGCGGGCGCTCGCGTTCGAGCAGATCGAGCAGGAAGCGGGCGAAGCCGTGCACGGCGTTGGTCGGCCAGCCCTGCGCGTCCTGGAACTGGTCCGGCAGCGAGTGCCAGGCGCGGAACACGTAGATGCTGGCGTCGACCAGATACAGCGATGGCGGTGGTGCCGGCAGGCTCATGCCGGTGGCGTCCAGTCGCGCAGCAGGGCCGCCGGATCGGGGCGCTCGCGCTCAGGTACATCGGCCTTGGGTGTACCGATGTGGATGAAGCCGGCGATGCGTTCGCCTTCGACCAGGCCCAGGTGGGCCTGTACCGCCGGATCGAAGGCCATCCAGGCGGTCAGCCACTGCGCGCCGAAGCCCAGCGCCTGCGCGGCCTGCAGCAGGGCGAAGCAGACGCAGCCGGCGGTCATCAGCTGTTCCTGCTCGGGCACCTTCGGGTCTGGCCGCGGGCTGGCCACCACCACGATCACCAGCGGCGCATGGCTGAAACGCTGGCGGTCCTTCTCGAATACTGCCTCGCCCGCATGCGGGTCGCGCTGGCGGCTGCGCTCGGCCAGGAAGTCGCCCAGAGTGTGACGTGCATCGCCGGCGATCTTCAGGAAGCGGAACGGTACGCGCTTGCCGTGGTCGGGCACGCGCACGGCCGAGGCCAGCATGCGCTGCAGGGTGGCTGGATCCGGTCCGGGCTCGCCCAGTTGCCGCGAGGGCACCGAGCGGCGGGCATCCAGGGCAAGCAGGGCAGCGGGGTCGGGCATGGAGTCTGAACCGGTCATCACGGGTGTTTGATTATAGTCGGGGTGGTCAATGACGCCGTCTGTGTCGCGTCCCGCCCCTGAATATCAAACTGTGATGAACATCATGCCACTGGCGGGAAAGGGACGACCGCTTCCTCTCGCCTCGTGGGCCTCGCACGGCTTACGATATCTATCTTGCCGGGCCGCCGGTCATGAGGTTTGAAGTGAGGACTGTTTCACTGTCCGTGACGGGCTGGCCGGCCTACCATCGACGTACCGGCACATGGGGTGTGCCGGCCGTCGCGATGTCCATGCTGTCTGTCGTACCAGAGAAGGTGGGGAGCCTTCCCGAATGATGAGCGCGCCCACACCGATGGGATCGCCGGGCCGTGACCCGGTCCAGCTTCAGCGTGCCCGGGACATGGTCCTGCCGGCGCTGTGCCAGGCGTTCGGGGCCGCACTGGCGCGTTTCGACGATGCACTGTTCGACCGCGCCGGCAATGCTGGCTCGTCGCAGCTGCTGTTCCTGGATGCGATGCGCGAGCTGCGCCGTCGCCGTGAGGACATCGCCGCCGCCTTCGCCGGCCACCTGCAGCGGGCCTGGGATGCACTGGCCAGTGGCGAGCCGTTGTCGGCCGAAGCCACCCTGTCCGGGCCGGCCGAGGATGGCCTGAGCCTGCTGGCTGAACATGTACTGGAATCGCGGCTGGCGGTGCGCAATTTCGCCACCGTGCTGCTGCGTGACTTCAAGCCGGTGCTGGCGCGGCTGGACCGCCGCCTCGGCCGCCTGATCGGCGGCGCCGAGCTGGACGCCGACCACAACCCGGTCAGCCCCGAACATCTGGGCGTGGCCATCCATGAGGCCTTTGCCGGCTGCGAACTGGCGCCGGAAGTGCACCTGGTGCTGATCAAGCTGTGCGAGCGCGACCTGCGCGCGCCGGTGGGCCGCATCTACGAGAAGCTGGACGAGCAGCTGGCCGCCGCTGGCGTGATGTCGCAGATGGGGGCGCCGCGGCGTCCAATGTCTGCCGCGCCCGACCCGCGCATGGCGCCCGGGTCGGACGATCTGGTCGAGCCGCGCCACGCGGCGGGCTTCGAATCCGAATTCAGCGATGATGAACAGGCCGCGCCGGCCTGGGCACAGCGCTTCGCTGCGCGCTGGTCCGAGCGCCGTGGCCACATGCAGCAGCACCTCGGGAGCGAGGATGCCGGCAACGGCGAGGCGTATGCCGGCCAGCAGGGAATGCTGCTGGAGGCCCTGCATGAGCTGCTGCAGCAGACCCGTCACGTTCGCGAGGACGCCACCTCGGCCGCGCAGGTCGCGGTTGGCCAGCACCGCCCGTTGAGCCAGCGCGAGATGATGTCGGTGCTGTCGCTGCTGCAGGCCACGCCCAGCGCCACCCTGCGTGCGGCCATCGGCGAGGACGGCGAATCACTGGCGCAGCGGCTGAAGAGTGAAGTGCTGTCCAGCGCCACCCGTCTCGGCGTCGATCCTGGCCAGACCCGGCTGGACCCGCAGGACGAAGATGCGATCGATCTGGTTGGCATGCTGTTCGACGTGATGCTGGACGAACGCGAGCTGGAGGGCCGTTCGCGCGAGTTGATCGGCCGCCTGGTGGTGCCCTTCGTCAAGGTGGCGATGCTCGACCGCCGCATGTTCGTGCAGAAGACCCACCCGGCCCGCAAGCTGCTCAACTCGCTGGCCGAAGCCTGCGAGGGCAATACCGGCGAAAGCCAGGCCGAGCGCATGCTGATGGCCAAGGTCGAGGAAATCATCGAGCGCCTGGTGGCTGAGTTCAACGAGAACCTGGCGATCTTCCTGACCCTGGAAGAAGAATTCCGCGAGTTCCTCGTGCAGCACCGCCGCCGCGTGGAAATCGCCGAGCGCCGCGCCGCCGAAACGCAGCGCGGCCAGGAGAAGCTGGAAATGGCCCGCAGCCGGGCCGGTGCCGAACTGGACCGCCGCATCGGCGATGCCACCCTGCCGCCGGCCATCGCTGAGTTCCTGCGCCAGCCATGGCAGCACCACCTGACCCTGGCGCTGCTGCGCGAGGGCGAGGAGGGCGCGTCGGTGGCCGAGGCACTGAGCCTGGCTGACGGCCTGCTGGAGGAAGTGGCCGAGGCCCGCCGCCAGATCGTCGGCAAGCCGTGGCTGCAGGCCTGGCAGCCGGTGCTGGCCAAGGTATTTGCCAGTGTCGGCGTGCACGGCGATGCCGCCACCGGTGCCATCGACGCCCTGCACGACACCCTGCAGGGCATTGCGGAATCGCGACCGGAACTGCAGCGCGCGCTGCCGGAGCTGCCGCAGGTCGCCTTGCCGGCGCCGCCGGTGGCTGAGTCGCCAGCGGTGGAGCTCGGCGGGCAGATCGACGCCGACGATTTCGACAACGCCGACGCCGACCGCTTCCGACGCATGGAAATCGGCAACTGGCTGGACTTCGTCGACAAGGACGGCAAGGTGCAGGCCGGCAAGCTGTCCTGGGTCAGCCCGATTTCCTCGCGCCTGCTGTTCGTCAACCGCCGCGGCGTGCGCTTCTGCGTGGCCTCGCCGGAAGAACTGGCAGTGATGGTGCGGCTGGGCCGCCTGCGCGCCCACGTCGACGATGGCGCCTTCGACAGCGCGATGCAGGGTGTGATCGATCGGCTGGACCCGGGCAGCGCAACACTGCACTGAGCCGTGGCCGCCTGCTAGGATCGGGAAAACTCACCGATCAGCGGGGACCTGCATGGCCGTGGCGTTGCTGGGGATCAAGGAGACCGCGCCGGGCGAACGGCGCGTGGCGTTGACGCCGGAAACCGCGCGCAAGCTCGGTGCCTTGGGCATCACTGTCTGGTATGAGGCCGGCGCCGGTCTGGCGGCGGGATTTACCGATGCTGCCTATGACGACGCCGGTGCACGTGTGTTCGATGTAGGTCGCTGGGCCGAGATCGATATCCTGCTGTGCGTGCAGGCACCGCCGGTGGCGGTGCTGGAGCAGCTCAAGCCCACTGCCAGCGTGGTCGGCCTGCTGACCCCCGCCAGCGATCCGGCGCTTGCGGCATTGGCCGCTGGCGACCGCCTGCACCTGTTCCCACTGCAGCAGCTGCCGCGCACCACCCGCGCGCAGGCGATGGATGTACTCAGCTCGCAGGCCGGCATGGCCGGTTACAAGGCGGCACTGATCGCGGCCGAGCGTGCGCCGCGTTTCTTCCCGATGCTGACCACCGCCGCCGGTACCGTGCGCCCGGCCAAGGTGCTGGTGATCGGTGCCGGTGTGGCCGGTCTGCAGGCCATCGCCACCGCGCGTCGTCTCGGTGCACAGGTGGAAGGTTTCGACGTGCGCCCGGAAACCCGCGAGCAGATCCAGTCGCTGGGCGCGCGCTTCCTTGATCTTGGTGTGAGTGCAGCCGGTGAAGGCGGCTATGCGCGTGCGTTGACCGATGAGGAACGCGCCGAGCAGCAGCGCCGGCTGGCCGACCACCTGCGCAGCGTGGATGTGGTGATCTGCACGGCAGCGGTACCGGGGCGACCGGCGCCGACGATCGTGACTGCCGCGATGGTGGAAGGCATGGCCACCGGCAGCGTCATTGTCGATCTGGCGGCAGAGAGCGGCGGCAACTGCGCACTGACCCAGCCGGGGCAGTGCATCGAACATCAGGGCGTGACCATCGATGGCCCGCTTGGCCTGGCCAGCCGCGGCGCGACCCAGGCCAGCGAGATGTACGCGCGCAACCTGCTCAACTTCGTCGCCTTGTTCGTGCGCGAAGGGGAGCTCAGTTTCGACTGGGACGACGAGTTGCTGGCGAAGACACGCTGGCAGGCGTGAGTGACATGGGGTCAGATCCCTTTGCCGAAGGCAAAGGGATCTGACCCCGTTCGCCGGGGCGTTACCGCGGCTTCGCCGGCGGCGGGTTGTCGCGCACCCAGTCCTTGCGTTGTTCCGGCGTCATCTGCGACCAGCGCTCGCGCAGGGCGTCGCGCTGTTCCGGCGGCATGTTCCGCATCTGACCGAACAGGGCCCGGGCCTGCTCACGCTGTTCCGGGTTCATGTGCTCGAAGCGGCGCAGGCCACGGCGGGCCTTGTCGCGCTCCTCCGGGCTCATCGATTGCCAGCGCTGGCCATGCGAAAGCATGCGCTGGCGCTGGCCGGCATCGGCGCTGTTCCAGCGGTCGCGCAGCGGCGCCAGCAGGGATTCGCGCTGCGCTTCGCTCAGGTGTTCCCACGCCGGCAGCGGTGCGGCCGGCGCAGGGCGTGCGGCAGATGCGGGCGCGGCGCTCTGCGCCAGTGCCGGGAAGGCCGGCAGCAGCAACAGGGTCATCAGCAGGGGCAGGGTGTGCAGTCGGGACATGATTCACTCCATCGCCAGGTCGGTGTCGCCCAGCCACAGGTACAGATCGGGATTTTCGTCGTAGAGCGCGCTGTTGTCTTCTGCCGAGGCAAGCACAGGTGCCGGCGCAGGGCCCGTCAGGGTGCCGTGGCCGGTGAACTGCAGGCCGATACCCAGTGCCACCACCAGTGAACAGGCACTGGCCAGCCACCAGCGCCAGCGCCCGCGATGGGCAGCCGTGGCGCCGTGGCGAGCCTGGCGCAGCCGGGCCAGCGTTGCCGGCGACAGCGCGTGCAGCGACTGAGCGTGCAGGCTGCGCAGGGTGTCATCGGAAGGCAGGGAGCGGTTCACGGGTGGGTCTCCAGATAATCCTGCAGCGCCTGGCGGGCGCGTGCCAGATGGGTTTTTACCGCGCCTTCGCTGCAGCCCATGGCGCGGGCGGTGGTGGCCCCGTCCAGGTCCTGCAGCACGCGCAGGGTGAAGGCCTCGCGCTGGCGGGCGGGCAGGCGGCGCAACGCGTCCACCAGCTGTTGGTACTGCTGGCGCTGTTCGTGCGCCTGTGCCGGGTCCGGGCCGGGGTCGGCCCAGTCGATCTCGCCGCCTTCCGCGTCCTGGTTGTCGCGCCAGAACGGCAGTCGGAAGCGGCGCCGGCGCTGCACGTCGATCACGCGTCGGCGCAGGATGCTCCAGAACAGCGGGGCCCATTCGGCAGCCGGCTTGTCGGCGTAGTCCAGCATGCGCAGCAGCGTGTCCTGCACCGCGTCCATGGCGTCTTCGCGCTGGCGCAGGCCGGCCTCGGCGAAGCGGAACGCGCGCGGGCCAACACTGGCCAGGAACGCCTCCAGCGACGCCGGCAGGGCATCGGTCTCGGCGCTCGGGGGGACGGGGCTGCTCACCAGCACAGGGTACGGTTCCTCGCTCGGGGTCACCATCGACAACGCGTGAGCGCGGCTTCGGTTGACGCCGGGCGCGCACCGGGTTCAGCCCATGGTTATGATGGGACGACGAAGACAGAGCAGGAGCGTTGCCGGTGAGTGACGGGTTCGTAGCGCTGTACATCTTCATGCTGGCAGCCATCGCCGGCCACGTGATCATTTCGCGGGTGCCGGTGATCCTGCATACCCCGCTGATGTCGGGCTCCAACTTCATCCACGGCATCGTGCTGATCGGTGCAATGGTGGTGCTGGGGCACGCGCAGACACCGCTGGAGAAAGCCCTGGGCTTCCTCGCCGTGGTGCTTGGTGCCGGCAACGCCGCCGGTGGCTACGTGGTCACCGCGCGCATGCTGGAAATGTTCAAGCCGAGCGCGCCCAAGGGCGGCAAGGACGAGCCGAAGGAGCCGCAGGCTTGAACATCAGCACCGTCGAACTGCTCGATTGGCTGGTCAAGGCCAGCTACCTCGTCGCCGCCACGCTGTTCCTGCTGGGCCTGCAGCGCATGGCCTCGCCGCTGACCGCGCGCAGCGGCATCCGCTGGGCCGGGCTGGGCATGCTGCTGGCCACGGTGGCGACGTTCTTCCTGCCCGAACTGCATAACGTGCCGCTGATCCTGGTGGCGCTGCTGCTTGGCGCGGGCCTGGCCTGGTGGTCGGCCGGCAAGGTTGCCATCACCGACATGCCGCAGATGGTGGCGCTGTACAACGGCATGGGCGGCGGCTCGGCCGCGGCCATCGGTGCAGTGGAACTGCTGCGCTACGCCTTCCTTGCCAACCGCGATACCAGCCACTGGAGCGCACAGGCGCTGGCCGACCTCGCTGCCCGCCAACCCTCGGGCATGGTGCTGCTGCTGGCGGTGGTCGGCGCGGCCATCGGTGCGGTGTCGCTGTCCGGCTCGGTGATTGCCTGGGCCAAGCTCGATGGCCGCCTGGACAAGCGGGTGACCTGGCCGGGCCAGCAGGTGATGAACCTGCTGGTGGCACTGGCGGTGGTGGTGCTGGCGATCATCGCGGCCAGCACGCTCAACACCTGGGCGATCGTCGCGTTCTTCGTGCTGGCACTGGCACTGGGCGTGCTGATGACGCTGCCGATCGGTGGCGCCGACATGCCGGTGGTGATCTCGCTGTACAACGCGTTCACCGGCCTGGCGGTGTCGTTCGAAGGCTATGTGCTGGGCAACGAGGCGCTGATCATCGCCGGCATGATGGTCGGCGCGGCGGGCATCCTGCTGACCCGGCTGATGGCCAAGGCGATGAACCGGCCGATCCGCAACGTGTTGTTCTCCAACTTCGGCGGCGGCGCCGGCGGCGAAGCGCAGGCGATCACTGGCGCGCAGAAGCCGATTGAAGCGTCGGACGTCGCGGCGATGATGGCCTACGCCGAACGCGTGGTGATCGTGCCCGGTTATGGCATGGCGGTGGCGCAGGCCCAGCACAAGATCTGGGAGCTGGCGCAGCGGTTGGGCCAGCGCGGGGTGAAGGTGAAGTTCGCGATCCACCCGGTGGCTGGGCGCATGCCTGGGCACATGAACGTGCTGCTGGCCGAAGCGGGTGTGCCCTACGACCTGATCGCCGACATGGACGACATCAACCCGGAATTTGCCAACACCGATGTGGTGCTGGTGATCGGTGCCAACGACGTGGTCAATCCGGTGGCACGTACCGACCCGGCCAGCCCGATCTACGGCATGCCGGTGCTGGATGTGGTCAACGCGCGCAACGTGGTGGTGATCAAGCGCGGCAAGGGCACCGGTTTTGCCGGCATCGAGAATGCGCTGTTCTACGCCGACAACACCCGCATGCTGTACGGCGATGGTGCGGAAGCGGCGGCCTCGCTGGTGAGCGAACTGAAGGCGCTCGACGGCGGGCATTGAGCGGCGGCTGCATCGGGTAGGTGCGGACCTTGGTCCGCATGCATTTGCCGGCCAGCGGCCGGCACTACCCCCATCCACGCATGGCGGCTGCGCCCGGCACTACCGAATCCATGCGTGGTGGTTGCATCGGGTAGGTGCGGACCTTGGTCCGCACGCTTCTGCCGGCCAGCGGCCGGCACTACCGAATCCATGCGTGGTGGTTGCATCGGGTAGTGCGGACCTTGGTCCGCACGCTTCTGCCGGCCAACGGCCGGCACTACCTGCCGGTGGATCAGCGCGCCAGCCAGGCGCCCACGGCCACGCCCAGGGCCAGCCAAAGCCATTCCATCGCGCCATTGGCGAGGGTGATCAGGGTCCAGGCCAGGTGCGGGCCCATCCGCAGGGTGGCGTCCCACAGGTCCAGCCCGATCGAGCCGCCCATCCACGCGCTGGCGATGGCCCAGTTGGCCACGGCCGCCACCAGCACGGTGCCCAGCACGACCAGGGCGATGCGCAGCCGGCCCGGGCCCAGCGTGCCCATGCGCAGCATGAACACCAGTTCCAGGGCGGTCAGTACCGCCATCCAGCCGACCTGCCGGCCGGTCATCAGCGCCAGCACCATCCAGGCAAGGGGAGCAACAAGCAGACCCAGCAACAGCATGATGGGCCAGAGCCAGGTCACGGTCCTGGCACGCGCGGCATTGGAGGACATCGAAGCTCCCTGAAGATCACCCACAGGATACTGTGGTTTGCCGCAGTGCACCGGCGGCGGCAGGGCGGCTGGGCTAGAATGCCGTCTTGCGTGGCCTTGGCCACGGCCCCATATCGGTCCCCATGTATTCCCGTAGCAGCGAACCTGTCCACTTCGAACGCGATTGCGAGGCCGTGATGGTCCCGCAGGGCGACACCGTGACCCTGCCCGCCGGCAGCTATGGGTACATCACCCAGGCGCTGGGTGGCAGTTATTCGGTGTTCGTCGAGGGCAACCTGTTCCGCATCGCCGGCAAGGACGGCGACGCCATCGGCAAGGAGGCACCGGCACCGCTCGAGCTGCCGGCTGATGCCACCGATGAACAGGTGGAACAGCTGGTGTGGCAGCAGCTGCGCACCTGCTTTGATCCGGAAATTCCGGTGAACATCGTCGAACTGGGCCTGGTCTACGAGGTCGAGATCAAGCACCTGGACGAAGGCAAGCGCGAGATCGACGTGAAGATGACCCTGACCGCACCGGGCTGCGGCATGGGCGAGATCCTGGTCGACGACGTGCGCAGCAAGCTCGAAATGATTCCGACGGTGGCCGAGGCCGACGTCGACCTGGTGTTCGACCCGCCGTGGAACCAGCACATGATGTCCGAGGCGGCCCGGCTCGAGACCGGCATGCTTTGACCCACGGCCCGCAGTGACGCGGGCCGGGCATTACCCGCAACCAGAACAGGAAATCTCCGGTGTCCCAGTCCATTCCCAGCTTCGCCGTCACCCGTTCGGACCACCCGCGCAGCGCTGAAGAGCGCGCCCAGATCCTGGAGAAGCCGGGTTTCGGCCTGCACTTCACCGACCACATGGTGGAAGTGCGCTGGGACAAGGACACCGGCTGGCACAACGCCAACGTGCGCGCCTATGGCCCGCTGCAGCTGGACCCGGCCGCGGCCGTGCTGCACTACGGCCAGGAAATCTTCGAGGGCATCAAGGCCTACCGCCATGCCGACGGTTCGATCTGGACCTTCCGCCCGGATGCCAACGGCCGTCGCCTGCAGCGTTCGGCGCAGCGCCTGGCGCTGCCGGAACTGCCGGTGGAGATCTTCGTCGAATCGCTGAAGCAGCTGATCGCCGTCGACAGCGCCTGGGTGCCGTCGGCCGATGAGTCGAGCCTGTACTTCCGTCCGTTCATGATCGGCGACGAAGCTTTCCTCGGCGTGCGCGGCGCGCACAAGGCCGGCTACTACGTGATCGCCAGCCCGGCCGGCCCGTACTTCGCCAAGGGCGTCGCCCCGGTGTCGATCTGGCTGTCGACCGAGTACGCACGTGCGGCCAAGGGTGGCACCGGTGCCGCAAAGTGCGGTGGCAACTACGCCGCCTCGCTGCTGCCGCAGCAGAAGGCACAGGCACAGGGCTGCTCGCAGGTGCTGTTCCTCGACCCGGTCGAAGGCAAGTACCTGGAAGAACTGGGTGGCATGAACGTGTTCCTGGTCTACAAGGACGGCACGCTGGTTACCCCGCAGCTGTCGGGCAGCATCCTCGAAGGCATCACCCGCGAGAGCATCCTGCAGCTGGCCCGCGACCGCGGCATGAAGGTCGAAGAGCGCAAGGTCACCATCGATGAGTGGAAGCAGGGTGTGACCTCGGGCGAGATCGCCGAAGTGTTCGCCTGCGGCACCGCGGCGGTGGTCACCCCGATCGGCCAGCTGAAGGGCGAAGGCTTCTCGGTGGGCGACATCAACGCACCGGCCGGCGAAGTGACCATGTCGCTGCGCAAGGAACTGACCGACATCCAGTACGGCCGCCTGCCGGACCGCCACAACTGGCTGGTCAAGCTGGGCTGATCGCCCGCGTTGAACCGTTAGCGCCGGGCCATGCCCGGCGGCGCTTCTTGAAAGCCCGTCCCAGTGACGGGCTTTCTGCGTTGTGGGCCCGCCCGTCGACGGCAGCAGGCGGGCGCTTGACGCAAATAGGTTTGCACTGCAAACTAAATTCAAGCGACCCCGATGGAGCGTGTCATGCAGCAGCCGTCCGTCATTGATCCTTCCTCGCGCCTGCAGGCGCTGACCCGTGAATATTCGCGGTACTCGCGAAGTGCCGGGGGCCTGTCGGCGATGGCAGGCGGCATTGCCTGCCTGGCCTCGTTCCTTGCCGGCGCGCTGCTGCCGACCACCCTGGCGCTGCGCATCGTGCTGATTGCCGTGCCGGTGCTGTGGATCGTCGGCAAGCAATGGCTGGCACGCCGTTACTACCAGCGGCTGGGCCAGGTCGAGGAGCAGGTCACGCCGGTCGAGCGCAATTTCCAGCGCTTCTTCATCGCCTTCACCGCGCTGGTAAGCGTGCTGGTGATCGGCAGCGTGCTGACCCGGCTGGCGCCGATGGGCGAGTTGCCTTGGGACCTGCGCGCCATCGGTTACCTGGCCGTGGTGGCGCTGCTGCCCTGGGTGGTGTGGCGCTGGCTGCGTACGCCGCTGGAGTTCATCGTGGGCGTGTTCCTGCTGTGCCAGGCCGCGCTGGCCTTCACCGGGCAGGCGTATGGCTTCGGTCCGAGCACCGCCGTGTTCCCGCTGGCATCCATCGCACTGATCGTGGTCGGCTGGCGCGACCATCAGCGCTTCCAGCGGCTGCAGGTGGAGATGCGCGCGTTCATGGCGGCGCGGACGAACGCCGAATGACCCAGCTGCCTGATTCCAGAGCGCTGCTCCAGCTCGACCGCTTGATCCACGAGCCGGCACGCCTGCTGATCCTGTCGATCCTGGCAGGTGCCGAATCCGCCGAGTTCGGCTTTGTCGAACATCTCAGCGGGTTGAGCAAGGGCAACCTCTCCAGCCATCTGAGCAAGCTGGAGGCTGCTGGACTGGTCGCCATCGACAAGTCGTTCCGCGGCAAGCGCCCACTGACCACCCTGCAGTTGACGCCGATGGGCTGCACTGCCCTGGCCGAGTACCGCACACAGCTGGCGGCGATCGTTGCCGGCATTCCCGATCCGGATCGAAAGGACGCCTGACATGACATTGCTCCCGCGCCTGTTTGCAGTTCTGGTTGTTTCCTTCTCTGCCCTCATCGGCGCGGCTGCGGCTGCAGATCCGCGCCAACAGGGAGCTGCGCTGACCACGCAGTTCTACGAAGGGCACATCGACGCACTGTGGGAACGGATGACGCCGCAGATGCAGGCGGGGCTGCAGTCCCCGCAGAACCTGGTGGCGCTGCGCGAGCAGGTGCTGGCGGGCTGGGGCGCAGAAACCGAGCTGGTCAGTGAGAAGGTCGAGAAGGTTGATGGATTCGACACCTATCTGCGGCAGGCGCGTTTCGCCAGGAGCCCGGCCATCATCCAGGTGCTGTGGGCCATCGATGCCGACGGGCGGATTGGCGGCTTCTACATCCGCCCGCTACAGACCACGCCGCCGCAGGCCGGAGCGAGCGGGTTCCTCGACTACCAGACCCGCACACGGCTGCAACTGCCGTTCAACGATGAATATTTCGTGTTCTGGGGCGGGCGTAGCGTCGAACAGAACTACCATGCGGCGCATGCCGGCCAGCGCTTCGCGCTGGATCTGCTGGTGGTCCGCGATGGCCGATCGCACCGTGGCGATGGCCTGCGCAACGATGACTACTACTGCTTCGGTCGCCCGGTCCTCGCGCCGGCCGACGGCACGGTGGTGGACGTGATCGAGGATGTGGCCGACAACGTGCCGGGTCAGATGAATGCCGCTCAGCTCACCGGCAACCGCGTCATTCTCGATCACGGCAATGAGGAGTACTCGGTGCTGGCGCACCTGCGCCAGGGCAGTGTGCGGGTCGCGCAGGGACAGGCTGTCCGCAGCGGCGCGCACCTCGGTGACTGCGGCAACAGCGGCAATTCCTCCGAGCCGCACCTGCACTACCAACTGCAGGCAGGGCCTGTGTTCGGTGTCGGCGAAGCGTTGCCGGCACAGTTCTCCGATTACGTGGCCGATGGCCAGCCGGTTGCACGCGGCGAGCCGGTCAAAGGTCAGCGGATCCGGCCGGCGGGCGTTCCGCGGGCCAAGTAGTCAGCGCGTCCGACGAGGGCGGCAGCGACACCGCCTGGATGCTGCGCGGTCGTTGCTGGGGGCAGTGGACGCCGATGTCGGCAAAGTCATCGCAGGACATGTGATGACCCAGTCAGGTGCGTGCAGGGCAGGAGAAAGTTCCTTCACCTTCACAAACCCTCGACCCGAAAAGTCTCAGAACGAACATTTCATCTTGCTGAAAAGACGCTGAAAATCTTGTGGTGTCCGGTTTTGGTCATTAGCGTCATCTGCACGGCGGATCGTTAGGGGGATCCGCTGGCTCGCCGGACTTCGAACCTCGCCAACGCAAGCCAGCCCAGGGTTCGGGCCGGTGCTTCTGCCGATTCCGGCATTCACACCACAAGAAAGGGAAATACGATGTCCCAGGTAACGCAACCGCGTGTGCGTCGAGTGTGGGTGGTCCTTGGTGCGTCCGTTCTGTCATCGCTGCTGCTGGCCACGCCTGCGCTGGCCGGTGATGTCCAGCTCAGCGGCCTGCAGTCCGCACAGACCCACCAGCGTTTCATCGTGAAGTACCGCGACGGCAGCGCGCCGGTGGCCAACACCACCGCACTGGCCTCTTCGCTGAAGAGTGCCGCCGCCGGCCTGGCCAGCAGCCAGGGCCGCGCGCTGGGCCTGCAGCAGGTCCGCAAGCTGGCCGTCGGCCCGACCCTGGTCAAGACCGATCGTCCGCTCGACCAGGCCGAATCCGAGCAGCTGATGCGCAAGCTGGCCGCCGACCCGAACGTGGAATACGTTGAAGTCGACCAGATCATGCGTGCCACGCTGACCCCGAACGACACCCGCTTCAGCGAGCAATGGGGCTTCGGCACCTCCAATGCCGGCATCAACATCCGGCCGGCCTGGGACAAGGCCACCGGCACCGGTGTGGTCGTGGCGGTGATCGACACCGGCATCACCAACCACGCCGACCTCAATGCCAACATCCTGCCGGGCTACGACTTCATCAGTGATGCGGCGATGGCGCGCGACGGCAACGGCCGCGACAACAACCCGAACGATGAGGGCGACTGGTACGGCGACAACGAGTGCCAGGCGGGCTACCCGGGTTCGAACTCCAGCTGGCACGGTACCCACGTGGCCGGCACGGTAGCGGCGGTGACCAACAACAGCACCGGCGTGGCAGGTACTGCGTTCAACGCCAAGGTCGTGCCGGTGCGCGTGCTCGGCAAGTGCGGCGGTTACACCTCCGACATTGCCGACGCGATCGTGTGGGCGTCCGGCGGCAGCGTCAGCGGCGTGCCGGCCAATGCCAATCCGGCCGAGGTCATCAACCTCTCGCTGGGCGGCGGCGGCAGCTGCTCGACCACCTACCAGAACGCGATCAATGGCGCTGTCGGGCGTGGCACCACCGTGGTGGTCGCTGCCGGCAACAGCAACACCAACGTGTCCTCGTCGGTGCCGGCCAACTGCCCGAACGTGATCGCAGTGGCGGCCACCACCTCGGCCGGTGCGCGTGCCAGCTTCTCCAACTATGGCAACGGCATCGACATCTCGGCACCGGGCCAGGGCATCCTGTCCACCCTCAACAGCGGCACCACCACCCCGGGCAGTGCCAGCTACGCTTCGTACAACGGCACCTCGATGGCGGCACCGCACGTGGCCGGCGTGGTCGCGCTGATGCAGTCCGTAGCCCCGAGCCCGCTGAGCCCGGCGCAGGTGGAGAGCATCATCAAGAGCACTGCACGTCCGCTGCCGGGCGCCTGCTCGGGCGGCTGCGGCGCCGGCATCATCGACGCCGACGCGGCCGTGGCTGCGGCGATCAACGGTGGCGGCCCGAACCCGGGTGGCAACGTCCTGCAGAACAACGTTCCGGTCACCGGCCTCGGCGCTGCCAGCGGCGCTTCGCTGAGTTACACCGTGAACGTTCCGGCCGGCAGCACCCAGCTGCGCGTGGCGATCAGTGGCGGCAGCGGTGATGCCGACCTGTACGTGCGCCAGGGCAGTGCCCCGACCGATACCGCCTACACCTGCCGCCCGTACCTGAGCGGCAACAGCGAGACCTGCACCATCAACAGTCCGGCTGCCGGCACGTGGTATGTGCGGGTGAAGGCCTACAGCACCTTCTCGGGCCTGACTCTCAACGCCCAGTACTGAGCCCAAGCCCCTCTCCATGGGCACGCCCCGGCTCCGGCCGGGGCGTTTTTGCATGGGGACGCGCGGTGATACGAGCCGCCGCGTCGTGGTAGGTGCCGACCTTGGTCGGCACGCTGTTCCTCAGACCGATTCGAAGCGGTTCGCGGCCACGTTCTTGCGCACGTGCTGCGGGTCGAAAATCCGCCCGTTCATCGCGATGTACACGCCGCTCGGCAGCGACTGCACCGCACCGATCGCACAGCCGATGTTGAACTCCGCATCCGAACCGCGGAAACGCGCCGGGCTCAGCGCGCCGGTCATCACGATGGTCTTTTCCGGGATCGTCGCCAGCACCTGGCCGGTCTGCACCATCGAATCGGTGCCGTGGGTCACCAGCACGTGGCGGGTCGGCTGCGCGGCGATGGTGGCGCGGATCAACTCGCGGTCCTCATCGTTGATGTGCAGCGAATCCTTGCGCAGGATCGGAATCACGTTGAAGCGGAACGTCACGCCCAGCTCGCGCAGGATCATGCCGATCTGGGGGTCGCCGATCTGGTAGTCCGACTTGTCGTCGAAGTAGATCTTGTCGATCGTGCCACCGGTGGTGACGACCAGGAGCTCTTCCATCATGTGCATGCGCGAAACCAGGACAGGTGCAGCGGCGCGGGGCCAGGAACACAGATGATACGGCCCGGCGGGCGCAGCGTCAGCGTCGCTTGCCGAAGCGGGCGCGCAGCCCGGGGAGGCTGGCGCTGAAGATCACCAGCAGGGCCAGCGCGATCTCGATCAGCGCCAGCCAGCGTGTTTCCGGGTGGCTCCAGGCACTCATCACCCCGTGGCTGAACCAGCCCAGGGCCAGCACCGAGGCCCAGAAACCAGCCTTGCGCCAGCCCAGTCGCAGGGCAACGGCCAACGCCAGCGGCGGCACGGTGAACACCAGCTGGGTGGCCAGCCAGTGCTTGTCATTGATGAACCAGCCGGCGAACAGCGCGGCCAGCCCCATCAGGGCCAGCAGCAGGACCGTGCGCGGCGCCGCGCTCATCGGGCCAACCGCTGTGCGATGTCGGCCACCCGGCGGCCCAGCGCGCGCGCCAGCACGGCTTCATCGTCGGTCGGCTGCGGGTCGTCGGCGGCGCCGGCGACGTGGCTGGCGCCATACGGCGTGCCGCCACTGGTGGTGTGGCTCAGCGCCGGCTCGGTGAACGGGATGCCGACGATCACGCAGCCATGGTGCAGCAGCGGCACCTGCATCGACAGCAGGGTCGATTCCTGGCCGCCATGCATCGAGGCGGTGGAGGTGAACACGCCGGCCGGCTTGCCGGAGAGGGTGCCGTTGACCCATTCGGCGCCGAGCCCGTCCAGGAAGTGCTTGACCGGCGCCGCCATGTTGCCGAAGCGGGTCGGGCTGCCGAGCAGCAGGCCCTGGCATTCGACCAGGTCCTGCACGCTCACGTAGGGGGCACCATCGTCGGGTACCGGCGGCTGTGCGGTCTGGGTCACGGCGGCCACCGGCGGCACTGTGCGCAGGCGCGCGGTCATGCCCGGCACTTCGCCGATGCCCCGCGCGATCTGGCGCGCCAGCCGTGCCACTGAACCGCCCCGGCTGTAGTACAGCACCAGAATCTCGCCCATCGTGCCCGCTTCTCCTCGTCGTGTGGCCACCAGTATGGCTATCCTGCGAGCATTCCGCATCGGGTACCCTTTCGCCGATGGAACCTTTGGATACGCTCAACCTGTGGATGGAGCGCGCGCGGGATCGCGCACGGGCCATCAGTTTCGGCCGCTTCCTGTGGCATCGCTTCCTCGACGACCGCCTGTTCCAGGCAGCGGCGGCACTGGCGTACACCACGGTGTTCGCGCTGGTGCCGCTGGCCATCGTGGTGTTCGGCGTGCTCTCGGCCTTCCCTGTCTTCGACCGCTGGAGTGACCAGCTCAGCGATTACGTCTTCTCCAACTTCGTGCCCAACGCCGCGCGTGCGGCCGAAGGCTACCTGCGGCAGTTCTCGGCCAGTGCCGGGCAGCTCACCGCGGCCGGCTTCATCGCGCTGGTGGTGTCGCTGCTGATCACCCTCAACAGCGTTGAAGAGACCTTCAACCAGATCTGGCGGGTCGGCTCGACCCGGCCCAAGCTGACCCGCTTCCTGGTCTACTGGACCGTGCTGACTCTGGGCGCAATGCTCGCTGCCGCTTCGCTGGCGGTGTCGGCGCGGGTGTTCGCGATGCCACTGTTCGGCACCCAGGAGGGCCGCTGGCTGGCCGAGTTCGCGCTGCGGCTGGCGCCGATCCTGATCGAGTTCGTCTGTATAACGCTGATGTTCCGGGTGGTGCCGCACCACACCGTGAAATGGCGGCACGCGGTGCCCGGCGCGATTCTCGCGGCGGTCATCCTGGAACTGGTGAAATGGGGCATCGGCGCCTACCTGGGCAGCTTCCAGTCCTACCAGAAGCTCTACGGCACGGTCGCCTTCGTGCCGATCCTGCTGCTGTGGATCTACCTGTGCTGGGTGGCGGTGCTGCTGGGCGCGTCGCTGTCCTCGTCGATGGCCGCCTTCCGCTACCAGCCGGTGGAACTGCGCCTGCCGCAGGGCTACGAGTTCTATGGCCTGCTGCGCCTGCTCGGCCGCTTCCACCATGCCCGAGCCAAGGGCAAGGGCCTGGCCGATGATGAAATCCTGCGGCTGGAGCCGATGCTGACCGATTCGCTGCTGCAGGACCTGGCCTGCAACCTGCAGGAGATCGGCCTGCTGCGCCGCGATGAACGTGGCGAATGGCTGCTCTCGCGCGACCTGGACCAGGTCAGCCTGGCCGATCTGTACGAATGTACCCAGTTGCGCATTCCGGTAGCCGAGCAGCATCTGCCATACCGCGACGACACTCTGGGCCGTGCTGCGCTGGCGGCACTGGACGATCTGCGGCTGCCCCTGCGCGAACGCCTCAAGCGCAAGGTCAGCGATATCTACACCGATTCCGGAGACATGCCATGACCCGCAAGACCCCGTTGCTGCTCCCGCTGGCCCTGTTGCTGGCGCTGTCGGCCTGCAAACCGGCCCAGGAGCCGACCCCCGCCAGCAGCCAGCCGCCAGCACAGGCACCGACGCCGACCACACCGGCACCGGTCGAAGAGACCCCGGCCGAGCGCACCACTGCCGAGTTCCCGACGCTGAGGATGAAGGCGGTGGATGGCAGCGACTACGACCTGGCCGCGCACCGCGGCAAGTGGGTGATCGTGAATTTCTGGGCGACCTGGTGTGCCCCGTGCCGCAAGGAGATGCCGGAGCTGTCGGCGCTGCATGCGATGCGCAGCAACATCGAGGTGGTTGGCCTGGCCTATGAGGATATCGAGGTGCCGGAGATGCAGTCGTTCCTGACCAAGCACCCGGTGACCTATCCGATAGTGATCGTGGACCCGTTCGATCCGCCGGCGGACTTCGCCACGCCGCGAGGCCTGCCGTTGACGCATCTGCTGGATCCGCAGGGCAAGCTGGCGCACACCTTCCTTGGCCCGGTGACGGCCGCCGACATCGAAAAGCAGATCGCCAGCGCAAAGTAGTGGGTTGGTCGGCAGGGCCTGCGGCCCTGCACCCGTGGAGGCCAGAGCAACAGCAACGGCAACAGCCGAAGCAAAGGCGGGTCTCCTGAGGGATGGCGGGGTGGGG